>NZ_JBEOZN010000013.1:0-121069 GCF_040298085.1 Streptosporangium sp. NPDC001681
CCCCTCGGGGGGGCGCCCCGTCGGGCGGCCGCGGGCGGGGGCCGTTTGTTGGGGGGTGTAGTGCGGGTTTTATATCGTTTCCCCCCCACCAACAACGGCGGGCGCCCCACCACACGGTCCGCGCCCGTTCTTGTCCTACCGGGAAGGAACCCTCATGCCTCGTTTCACCCCTGACGATGTCATGGCCGTCCTGCGGGAGCTGGCCGACGCTTACCCCGATCAGGTCGGGGAGGGCCGGTACCGCGACGACGACGGCGCCCACGCGTGCGTCGACGGCGCGATCCTCGGCCGGCTCGGCATCAACCAGGCCGAGTTGCGCAACCGCTGCGTCTTCTCCCAGGCGCCCCGGCGGGTCCGGAGCCGGTTCACCGCGCGGGCCGCTGAGCTGATGGTCTTTCTGCAGCGCCTCAACGACAGGAGTTACCGGTGGGGTCAGATGCCTGAGCGTGCCCGCCGGTTCCTCAAGCACGGCTGGTGACGCTGACTGGTGTGGGCCGTGCTGGGCGGCCCGCGCCCTTTTTCACTCGTTCCCTGGCCGGTTATCTTATGCTGATTATATAATTCGAGCATGAGGAAACGAGCCGTCACCGTCACGGTAGACACCGACCTGATCGACTACGCCGAACAGCAGGTAGAAGGCGGTGACGCCCGCTCCCTGTCCGCCTACGTCAACGAGGCCCTCGCGGCGCGCGTCCGCAGCGAACGACGCGCCCGCGCCACCTGGGGCGGACTCGTCGCCAAAGCGCAGGAAGACCCCGCCGCAGTCGCCCGCGCCGAACGCATGGCCGCCAACGTCAGGGCGAAACTCGGGTGACCATCCCTCCGCTCATCCTCGACAAGACCGTCCTGGGCGAACTCACCCGCGGCGATGCCGCACTGATCAACCTGATCCAGATATTCGACGCCAGCGAACAGCCGATGATCATCCCCGCGTTGGCCATCACCGGGGTCATGCTCGACAACAAGTCGCCTGAGGCAGCCGACGCACTGCGTGGCCTGTCCCTGATGGAAGGCGTCACCGTTGCCCCCCTCGACGGGCCCGAGGAGAGCATCGCCCTGGCCGACATGACCAGCAGGACCGGCCTGGACGTCTGGGACGCTCAGGCCGCCACCGAAGCCCTCGGTCAGATCGGCGCAATCCTCACTCTCGACGCCTCCCGGTGGGAGGAACCGCAACGCCACATCGAGGAGCACCTGCAAGTGATCGAGATCTCCGACGACATGTAGCCCGATTGGAGGCACCCATGCCGAGAATCAAATTGACCGACGAGCAGCGCCGGGAACTCCTGGAGGCTTACCAGACGGACGAGCCGGTCGCGTCGATCGCTGGGCGGTTCGGCCTCAAGGTGGCCAGCGTCGCCACCATCGCTCAGAACGCGGGCGTACGCAGGCCCGCCGGCTTGAAGCCAACCCGCACCAAATGGAGCCTCACCGCCGAGCAGGAGAAGGACCTGCTGACCGCGTACGCCAACGACGAGCCCGTCACCGAGATCGCCAACAGGCTCGGCGTCCCCGAACACGTGGTCAGCACGCGGGTCAGGGACGCGCGTGTTCGGCGGCCCGGCAGCAACGCTCCGAGGTGACGCGCAGCACCACGGAAAGCCCGCAGGATTAATCCTGTGGGCTTCCTGCTTTTGTCGCCGGGCTGAGGTACATTCCTCCGTCGGCCCGGTGCGCGCGGAGAATTCGCGGCGCGCTCACTCCTGCCCCGCGGCCGGGCCGAGCTTGTCTGCGGCGGGGATACCGAGGTCGTCGAAGTAGTCGTTGAGCGCGTCGTTGACGAAGTCCGTGCCGCCGAGCTGTTCCTGCTTGCAGCCGGCCACGAGCCGGGCTTTGGTGTTGGGCTGGAGCCGGACGACGACCTGGCGGGTTGCGTACTCGTTGGGAACACCAGGCACGAGGTCAGGGTTGCGGGGGACCTTCAGGTCGCTGTCGGGCTTCATGGTCTGGGGGACGTTCAGCTTGGAGCAGTAGGCGTTGAGCGCGGCCTCGAAGGTCTCCTGCAGGCCCAGCCCGGTTTGCTCCCAGGCGGCGGTGAGCCGAGTGTCGGTGTCTGCGCGGATGTAGGCACCGGTCGACTTGAGTTTCGTCCAGACGGCTTCGCGGTGTCGCACTGGCGCGGGGTTTCGGCGCGGTAGCGGTTCCGCTACCGGCGCTGCTGCGGTCTCGAGGTCGGGTTCGGCGAAGAGGACCTGTGGCAGGGGTGTGTTCGGGCGGGGCATGTGGCGTGGCTCCATGGCTGGTGGTGTGGCGTGTTTCCACGGTACGTGGTTTTACCGTTCTTGTCGTCTTTCCGGTTTGTCCGCTATATCTGCCATGTCTGCTATAGGTGCTCTCTGCGCTCCGGTCTGCTTTCTATGCTTCCTGGTCGCCCTCCGTGCTCTCTGGACCCATTCAGGGAAGATCTCCAGACATTCAACCATGGTATTATCCGGTATAGGTGGTTGAGTGTACAGAGCAAGATCACCCCTGACCGCACATCACCCCCCGACCAGCGGAGACGCCACATGACCGCCACATCAACCCTCACTAGTAGCGGTTCCGCTACTAGTGAAAACGGCGAGATCGTCGACTTCAGCAACGCCGAAACCCGCAGCCTCGGCGTCATCGTCGAGATCATCACGGAAGACGACCATCAGATGGTCCGCCTCATCAGCCCCAGCTGGGAGCGGGACCGCGACGAGGAAACTTCGGCCAACATCCTCGACCTGCGGCCCGCCACCGACGTGGAACCCGAGGAGATGATCCGGCTCCTCGTCATCAAGGCGCAGCTCATCGGCTCGAACACCGCGTTCATCCACGCCGGGCACCTGATCTGCCCGCTGTGCGGCGCGAAGGACCGCATCCTCGAATACGCCGAAGCGTTCAAAGCCCACATGCTCACCGTGGACGACGACAACACGCTCAGCGCCAGCGACGAAGACGCCACCTTCAACACCGACCGCTTCGAGTGCGAATGCGGCCGCGAGGTTGAAATCCCCGACGCCATCGAGATCATCCACTGCTGAGGAGCCCCACCATGGAACAGTTCGACCTGAACAACCAGGACGACGCGAGCGCCGCCCTGGACTACGTGTTCAGGCGGCTCGGGAAGCCGCTCACCGTTCGCGCCCCCCTCCACCAAGGCCGGACCCACACCGTCGAACTCACCCCCCGCACCGTCACCGCCTGGCGCAACCCCGAGAGCTTCGCGCTGCAGGTGGACGACAGCGCCAGCGGCCTCCCGTTCACCTTCCACGGCGTCACCCAGATCGGCGAGACCACACCCGCCCCGGAGGAGCAGTGACCCCGCCACGCGAGGAGTTCTACTTCCTCGCCTACGCCTGGGACATCACCGCGGCGAAGGAACGCGCCGCCAACGAACCCACCGGCAACCTCATCGTGCCTGAATGGCGCGGGGTCGCGTCGATGGTTGACGTCGACCAGGGCCACGCCGCCACGGTGAACCTCAGTGAGCCGCTCATCGTCGTGCCTATCGACGATGCCGGACACTTCCCCGTCGACGGATGGCACCGCATCTACCGCGCACTCCGCGAGGGCGTTCCCGCGTTGAAAGCGGTCATCCTCACCACCGACGAAGAGCGCCAGATCCACATCTACGGCGGCGACGCAGGCCACCCGCTCCGGCGCTCGGCCCGCGCGAAGCCCGCCCTGGAGGACCAGTGAAGCGAAGCCCCGTGACTCCACACGACGAGCAGGTAGCCAAGCAGGTCGCCGACCTCCTCGACTACACCGGCCGTGTCGCCGCTGGACTCCAGCGCGGCGACTGGGAGTGGACGTCGGACAAGCTCGACGGGCTGCGCTACGCGGCCGGAATGCTCGGCACGCTCCTCTACCCGGCGGCCGGCCGCCCGCACGTCGACCCCGTGAAGGTACGCGAGCGGGCGCTGGCCCTGCTGCAACCCGACCGGGTCCAGGCCATCACCGACTACCTGACCGGCAAGGAGAGCTCTCAGTGAAGCGGAGAATCCCGCGCGTCGAAGGCACCTTCACCCAGCACCTGGAGAAGGTGACCGGCACCAAGAAGCCGTTCATCCCCATGCAGGTGAAGGTTCCCACCTGGTCGAGGAAGACAGGTGACGTCGGGATGGGACAGGTAGTCAGCCCTTTCACGACCCACGACTGATCAACCGGTTCCCGCACCTCAGCGGGAACCGCACCTGCCCTGCCATACGGCAGGGCAGGTGTCCTCACCAGCTAGGAGGAGAACAACGGACACGAAGTCGGACACGAAGTGGGACACCAACCCGAACGACGCATGCGAATTTCACCACACGTCGCTCTCCAGTGACTACTGCGTGAGGTGTGGGAGTAGCTGCTCGGAGCGTGATTAGCGTGGGCGCGATGTCCTTCACTGACAAGGGCTGTCAGGGCACGGGCGACACGATCTGTACGCCGTTCAAGCGCTATCGCCACTGTCCGAGACAGTCGCGCGACAGAAAGTACGTCAACCGCACTCGCATCCGCACCTTCGACGAACCGCACCGCCGCAATTTTGAAGAACTGGAAGATGCTACATCTAAGGATCCTGCGGCGCTTTCATGCTGGCCGTCTTGTGGATTTTTACACCACATCAGACGTGCTGGTGATCAAAGGTTGACGTTACCCGGAACACATCTGCCCCCCAGGTCAGAGGCATGATCACAGGCAATGCCGAGCTTTCACCCTCAGTGTATCGACACTTTCACCCTCAGTGAGTCGACAGAATCCACGCTCAGCACTTACATCACGAAACAAAAAAAGTCAACACTTGATCATGTGTGACTGATGAGTAAAGATCTGTTTTGCGAAGAGTTGCGACATAAAACTCTTCTCTTTTAGTAATTCTTCTATCTCGCTGGGGTGCGTAGTGGCTAAAAAACTTCTAGCTTACTCAACCGCCATGATCATGGCATTCGCACTAGGTACGACTCCGGCTGTCGGGGCAAGTAGCCCAGATCCCACCTCCCCGGAAAAACCCAAACCCATCGTCAGCAATGAAAAACCTTCGTACCTGACGCCCGAAGACGAAAAGATATTCCTCGCACAGGAACCCCTGAAAAAGGCGTCGGACATCCTGTTCAACGCCATAGACCGGACTTCCGTCACCGGGTTCACAGGAATACAATACCTTGACGACTCCAAAGTAATTCTTTGGTGGAAAAAGGGCGCCCCTATCTCCGAAAAGGTCGAAGCTGCTCTTTCCGAAGCCCGGAAGATCGCTCCCGTTGAGATTGGTCCTGCCAGCTACTCAGAAAAAGAACTCGAAGTCGCTGCCGACAACATAAAAAACCAAGTCGGCACCGACGAACCCATCCACGGTGTCCAAATTCCTGTGAACGGGAGTGGTCTTCGGATTATGACCAATCCCGGAACCAATCAGGCGAAGACTCTGAGCATGGTGGAAAGCAGCGTCCCCCTCGAAACGGTTGAAAGCCCGAGGGTAGAGCTGATCACTCGCTGCAACGACAGTTCCCCTTGGTATGGGGGAGGCGCGTTCCGCAACACATCGGTCGGCGTAAACAGCACCTGCATTGGCTCTTCTGCTAATTTTACATGTTCATTTGCTTTCGGCGTCCACGAAAGCGGAGTTCAGTATCTTTTAACCGCCCGCCACTGCGGCCAGGTGGGTAACTCCATTCAGGACGGCAACGGCGATCCGGTAGGAACAGTGGCGCGAGGGAACAAGTCCCACGACCTAATGCTCGTCAAAGCAAATGCTCTTCCCTACATGTTCGACGGAAACAACGATAACAACGCTCGACACGTCTCCGGATGGCGCAATACAGCAGTCGGAGAGATGCTTTGCATTTCAGGAGCAACATCCGGCGCCCATTGCTCGATGCGGGTGACCGATTATCGCACAAAATGGGTGAATGCGAGTATGCCAGGAGACACTACTTCAACCAGAATAGAAGACCTGAGTGCGGCAACGTATACGACGGGCGCTACAGCGACTCGGCCAGGTGACAGCGGAGGGGCTGTATACAGCCTGAATGGAAGCGATGTCTGGGCGCAAGGTATTATGAACGCGCGCCTCGATCCCGGCGTGGACGGCAATTATGAAGTCCTCTACTTCATGGACTTCGGAAGAATCCGACTCTCGGACGGATTTACCAACATCGCCCCCCTCACATAAGGTATATGTTTGGATGGCCCGCACATAGAACGTGCGGGCCATCCGCGTTTCCGCATGCCACACCACAGCGGAGTAATAATTTAGGAGGATTTTCGGCCAAGATTAACCAACCGACCTCATGAGGCTCTGCAGAATTACGGCGCCTTTTCCGTATCGGAAATCAAACTTCTGCTGAAGCTCATTGGTTGCCACAAAAACTTGCGCTTCCACCCGGTTGTTCACAATTGAGATGTCGGATGTTTGGATCTCTTCCACCTCGTCGCGAAGGTCTTTTTGAATTCTTCGGAGCTCTGTATCGGTTCGCTCAGCGCCACTTAGGCATAGTGCACCACCCCATATCTTTCGCACCCACCGTTCATGACCAGAGAGTTTCCCGGCAAACTTGAGATTCAATACCAACTTGGTCGGATCATTGGCACCATCTACGCTTTGAGGACCTGACTCGTACCCTTTGAGATAGCCTTGATCGAGCCATGCGCCTGCGAACCCCTTCACTGTCGGCGCCTTTTCGATAACCTTACGAATTGCCCCCTCCGTGGCTTTCGCTGGATTGACCGGCTTCCATCCTCCGACTGGCTCAGGACACGGACTGGCGAACTTCTCATCAAGGCCTTTGGGAGGAGTCGGCGGAGCGGAAGAAGGTGTCCCCGGGGGTTCCGTAAGCGTGAGCCGCTTGCCGTCCCAGGTACCGACGAGGCGGTAAATCCCCCACCTGGTGTCTCCTGCGGCCTCCGACTCGACTATTTTCCAATTCCAGTTTTTGACGTCCGCCCCGACGCACTGCGGTGGATTCGAGAGGGTGGTGGCGACACACATCTGTGGTCCGTGCTGGCGGTTTTCCAGTACCGTGACGGTGGCCGTATAACGGGTCATGGATCCAGCGGTGCTGGTAACAGTCTCGGAACTGCACGCTACGAGCACCAGCGACACGGCAAGAGATGGGACGGCACTACGTGCCAGACGTCGGCTCATGCATCTAAGACGTCCCCACCACACCGTATGGTTCACTGAGATTTTTTCACCCTGGATGCCCTGGTCACGGCAAGCTTGTGGAGGACGGTGGCGGACGAGAGGTGACTCCCGGTAAGACAAAGCCATCCATAGCCGCGCCTTCACCGCCTGGAGGGCCGGGCCCCACACAACCGATGTGCTCCAACGCTGTCCGTGGCTATGCCGGAGTGGCTCTGTCTCACTTTTCATGAGCGGACTACTTGGCAAGGCCCTCACCATCGAAAGTGAGACAGGGCCGTCTATTAGACAGTCCTCTAATTGTTAGTGTGCGGCATGCGATTTCTAGTGGTCGGCCCCATGGAGCCCGTATAGGGAAAGTGTGCTTACATACCTGGAATGTAATACTATGCTCGGCATGAAACGGCGAGGACACCGCGGCCCCGTGCCGGTCTACCGGCAGATCATCGACGCCATCAAGGCCGACGTCGCGGCCGGCGTGCTCAAGCCTGGCCAGGCGCTGCCTAAGGAAGCTGTCCTCGCCCAGCAGCACGACGCCTCGCGGGTGACTGTACGCAACGCTCTCGCCGTGCTCCGCGAGGAGGGCGTCATCTACACCCGGCATGCCGAAGGGTCCTACATCGGGCCTGAGGATGCGCCACGAATTCGGGAGCCGTGGCCATTCGAGCGGGTGGCCGCGCAAGTCGTCGAACTGATCCGTGGCGGCGAGTACCAGCCCGATACGGTGCTGCCGTCCGAGAACGAGATGATGGAAACATACGGCGTGGCGAAGAACACGGTACGGGCCGCGATAGCTCTCCTGCGGGAACAGGGACTGGTCTACACAGTGCCCGCCATAGGGACGTTCGTTGCAAAGCGCGACCTACCGGAATGAAGTGCGGAGCCGCCTAGAACCTGAAGTTCACGGCGGCTCCGTGTCCATTCTCAGTCTCCCGTGCGACCGTCCTGGAGGCCCTGCTCGTAGGCCTCGGCTGTAGTGAGCCGGGCCGGGCGGAGCCGGAGGACCGTCATGGTTGCGGCTGCTGCTGCGAGGCAGGCCAGCACCACAAACACGGCAGTAGCGACAGGTTCGTCATCGGCCAGATCGGTTGAGATCCCCTCGGCCATTAGCGCGATGTACGTACCTGTTCCGGCGAGGAAGGCCAAGGTGATCACGGCCACCACAGTCACAGTTGCTCTCATGGTGCCTTTCTCGCGTTGTCAACTTTCCGTACTTACACGTCAACACTGTCAGCGAGGCGAATCTCCCGCTACGCCGACACCCTGTGATGACACTACATCGTTACGGTTTCGCACCCATCAGGCGGAATGAGGCATGCCGAATGGCTTGTCCCCTTGAATCGTTCCATGTCGTATAAGTGGCATGTCGGAAATACGGCGGGCTAAAAATGTAGACAGGGGTGGCTGAAACTACTTCTATGGTCACTCGTTGGGCGCGTGACACACCGCTCCAACAGTCAAGGCGGGCGGTTAGTAACGCCCGCCTATCTCGTACCACCCACCCGGGAGAGACCATGAAGACCTCGTTTGGCCTGCGCAGAGTCCTCGCCACCGTCACCGCTGCGAGCTTGCTGGCCGTGGCTGCTGCCCCCGCGTCGTACGCCGGCCCCACCCCCGCTCCCACGCCGACAGAGGCGCCTGAGACGACCTCAGCCCCCACGCAGAGCCCGACCATAACCCCCTCGATCACCCCCAGCCCGAAGACTGTCACCAACACCCGCACCGAGACCACAAGCAGGACGACGAATCCGGACGGCACCGTGACCGTCACCAAGACCGTGACCGTCACCGAGAGCACCATCACCCAGACCGTGACCACCGAAGCAGCTGGAACCCCGACCCCAACCGTGACGCCGAGCACGTCCCCTCCGGAGCAGACGAACGGCCACACCGGCGGCATGTAGAGCACGAAATCGACAGCTAAGACCACTTCATCGACCTGGAGGCACCATGACCCGCCGTGATCATCGCAGTTGGCTGATCAGCACGCTCAGCGTGGCCGTGGTCGGCTGGGCCACCGCAGCTGGCACTGCGCTGCTCCCCGTCATCCATGACGTAGATATGAGCGTTAACGGCGTCCTCCTGCTGCTCATGTGGGTCATTGCCATCCCGGCACCCACCACAGCTGTTCTGATCGCGTGGCAACTCCACAGCATCACCCTGAAAAAGGCTTACGAGCTGGGGCAACGGCACGCACAGAACCTCGACAACATACACAGGAAAATGTCACATGGGATTGCCATGCTGAGCTGATCATCCGGCAACAGGACAATGGGAAGTGATACTTTGCACCGGGTCCCCGGCCTTAGCGAAGGGCAGGGACGCCTCTACCGGCACCTGCTCACCGAAGGGTTCACCAGCTACAGCGACCTGGTGAAGAAGCTGGGGGCGGAGGGCGATGAGGACTCAGTCCATGACGACCTATGGGCGCTACGAGAGCGGGGCCTGATCCATAGCGATCCTCCAGTGGCGAGGCGTCCCTCGCGGGCGCTTCAAGGCGACCTCCTGGAGAGAGAGTCGCGGCTCCGGGAGTTGATCGCCTACGTCGACGAGCTGGATGAGCTGTACGACGCCAGCAACTCCCCGCCCGATGGGAACCCCGTCGAGGTACTGGTGACGCTTGACCGCATCCAGCAGTACTTCGAGCACATCCACGCCACCGCCCGGCACGAGGTGATGCAGCTCGTCACCCACCCGTTTCTCCCTCTGAGCCCCGTGAGCAGCCCGGCCATGTCCGCCGACGCCGACGAAGACCACCCAGCCAAATGCCGGGTCATCTACGAGAAGCGAGTCTTCGACAACGCCGCGGCGGTCGCCGGGCTCACACACTCGGTGGAGCGTGGCTGTGAGGTCCGCTTAGCGGACCGTCTGCCTCACAAGCTCCTCATCGGGGACCGGAAGTTGGCGATGACGCCGAGATACCCGCGGGGGCACCCCGACAGCCGGCCGATGCTGCTGATCCACCCCGGCACCATGATGGACTTCTTGATCATGGCGTTCGAGACCGAATGGGAGCGGGCGCTGCCGCTGCAGACAGATCCCGGCCAGTTCACTGAGAACGGCCGGGATCTGGATACGAACGAGATGCTGATCGTGGAGATGCTGTCAGGTGGCGCCCACGTGGATCGGATCGCCAGTGCGTTGAAGGTTCATAAGCGGACGGTGGAGCGCAAGGTCGACGGGCTGAAGCAGAGGGCGGGAGCGGAGACTCTGTTCCAGCTCGGGACTTATGCCGGCCGCCATTGGCTGAGCTGACGGTCATCGCGGACGCAGGATGCGCAGCTGCGCACCGAACGACTGGAGCATGCCGTGGGCCTGCGACAGGAGGACTTTCTCCATCTGGGCGCGCTCCTCGGCCGACACCCCAGGTAGGGCTCGGATTTCCTCCAGCATCTGCTGTAAGGACTGCTGCACCGATTCAGGAGTGATGTTCGGGTCGATGACCGCCGCCACCGGGTCCGCTTCGGTTTGCTCCTTGATGTAGTTGCTGAACAGGTCGGCGGCGGTGTCGCCGCCGGCCTTCCGTAGGTCGTCGGGGGTGATGGCGTCGGTGCGCGAAAGGTCATTGACCGCGGCGGCCATGAACACGATTTCGCGGTCGGTGGCGGTTTTTCTGCCAGCCTCGATGCGTCGCCAGTTGGGCTCGGAGAAGCTTTCGCCGGATAACTGGGCAGCGCGCTTGGCGGCCGCGCGTACGGCGATGCTCCGCTTGAGTGCTCCTGGCTGTTCTCGTCGTTCCTGGATGAGGAGTGCTACGGGTGGCGGTTTCGGTGTGGTGGCCACGGTGTCGCACTGTCCTTTCGTGGCGGTTGTAGGTGCTGTCTGCGGTGTGGCGCCACGTTATCAATAAGAGTGTCGCAGAGTACATATATAGATGCAACGTTTCGTTACTTTGTGTGACATCAATGACTAATACCTCAGACGCAGTAGACGCATTTAGAACGATCTGACATTGATTCATGCGTCGAAAGACGGTAATGTCGGTCATGTCGGTACACCTGTAGATGATCAAGGTTCTTGATCGCTTACAGGACCGTACGCAGCCCTACCGCCAGGAACGGAACCGCATGAACGCCACCATCGCCGCCCCGCAAATCATCCGCTGGGAAGAGCCCGCGCCGCTCCGAACGGCCTCGCGAGACCTCGCCCACCTCGCAGACGCCATTCGCGCCAACCCCGGCAAATCCGCTGTGATCGCGGAGCACCCCAACACCAAGGAGGGAAGGCGTATCGTCGCCACCCTGATCGGCGTCGTGAAGTACAAGCGCAGGGGCTTCTCGGACCCCGAAGGCACCTTCCACGTCACCACCCGCACCGAGCGCGTCGATGACGGCAATGACGGCAAGGTCATCCGCGTCTTCGTCCGCTTCAACGCACATGAGTAGCGGAACCGCTACTGATGCAACGGAGCATGTGATCGGCGTCGCCGCACTACGCGCGGTCGAACACCAGCTCTGCCCCGCCGGGCTCATCTGGCGTGGCATCCTCACCGAACTCCTCGACGGCGACGAGGCCGAAGCCGACCGGCTCATCGACGAAGTGGAAGCCGAACGCCTCATCGACAAGGTCCGCCGACAGTTCCAGACCGGACAGGAGGTCAGCCAGTGAGATCAACCACCTTCGCCGTCCCGGGAGACGACGAGCTCGTCGAGTACCTGGAAGCCATCCAGGCCGCCGACGACCGCGCCCACCCCTACGTTCCCGCGGCGCCGCTGTGGCCCGGCTACCGCGACGAGCGCAACCCCGCCGAGCAGATGCTCACCTGGGCCGACAACGACGCCTACCGCTGGGGCGAGCAGAACGACAAGGGCAACTGGTGAGCTTCACCATCTACAGCGCGCCGCAGAAGTTCGGCCTCGAAACGGTCGGCGAAGTCGACTTCTCGGATGGCTGCTACCGGTTCGACCTGACCGTGGTCTGGCGCGACCAGAAGGGCCAGCTGTTCTACGCCGATGACTCCGGCTGCTCCTGCCCGTCGCAGTTCGAGGACACCGGCCTGCCCGACCTGACAGCCTGCACGTCCGCCGAGCTGCAGGCGCACCTCGACAAGCGGCTCGGCGCGACATTCGGCACCGCCGAATCGTGCGACGAGTGGGACCTCGACGAGCGCAACAAACGCGCCGGAAGGATCGTCGACCTGGTGGGACGGGTGATCGCTTGGTGACCACCCTTGCCACGCCCACCGGCCGGTTCCTCGGCCGGTGGGCAGCCGACTCGCCGGAATGGTACGAGGCTCGTCAGCACCGCATCGGCGGGTCCGACGTCGCCGCGATCGTCCGCCTGTCGAAGTGGCAGTCACGGTACGCCCTGTGGTGCGAGAAGGCCGGGCTGGTCGAGCCTGACCCGCCGAACAGCCAGCAGTCGCGCGGCCACTTCCTGGAGCCGGGGGTCGCCAACTGGTTCGCTTACCAGCACCCCGACGTCGAGGTCGTCGAGACAGGCACGTGGACCCACGTCGACCCCGAACGGGACTGGCAGCTCGCCAACCCCGACCGGCTCCTCCTGCGTGACGGCCAGGTGGTCGCCGGGCTGGAGATCAAAACCGACGTTGACGGCCGCGACTGGGGCAAGCCTGGCACCGACGAAATCCCGCTGTACTACCTGACGCAGGTCAGGTGGTACATGGACGTGCTGGGCCTGACCGAGTGGCGGGTCGCCGTACTGGGGTCACACCTCCAGTTCGCCGAATACGTCGTCTACCCCGACATCGACGACACCCTGTATCTGCGCGCCACGGCCGAGGAATTTCTCCGCTCCATCGCGTGGGACGAGATGCCGACAGTCGACGGCCACGAAGCCACCTACCGGACCGTGCGCAAGCTGCACCCGCTGATCAACCCCAACGAGAAGTTCACCCTGCCGGACGACCTCGCCGCCGAGGTACTGCCTGCCCTGACCGAAGAGAAGGCGGCGAAGGAAGCCGCGCAGAAGGCCCGCGCGAAGCTGCTGGCCGCGATGGGAAACGCGTCCCATGCCTATTGGGACGAAGAGCCAATCGCGCGCCGCCAGGCCAAGGGCGAAGGCAACCCCTTCCTCGTCGTCGAGAAGAACCTCCCCACCGTCCCTGAACCGCTAGGAGCCGCAGCATGACCACTGACAACCTGCCCGCGATCCGCAACGCCGAGCTTGCCCAGCGGATCGAGTACTCCCAGCAACTGGCCTTCTCAACCCTCCTGCCCCCCCAGTACGTCAAGCAGCCCGCGAACGTGCTGTGGGCGATGGAGTTCGGCCGCTCCGTCGGGGTCGACCCGATGACGGCGATCACCGAGGTCCACATCATCAAGGGCAAGCCGACCTCGTCAGCGGGCCTCGTCAGCGGCCTAGTGCGCAAGGCCGGGCACCGGATGCGGACCTGGGTCGAGCGCGACGAGAACGGCGCCCTGCTCAAGGCCGTTTCGACGGTCCACCGCAGCGACGACCCGGAGTTCGAGTTCCGCTCCGAGTGGACCATCGTCCGAGCCCAGACTGCCGGGCTGCTCAAGCAGAACGAGAACTACGGCAAGTACCCGGAGGCCATGCTCGTAGCCCGCAGCCAGACCGAGGCCGCGCGCATGGCCTGCAAGGAGGCCCTGTGCGGCCTCGGGTACACGCCCGAGGAGCTGGGCGCCGTCGTGAACGAGGACGGCTCAGTCGTCATCACCGAGGCGCGGGAGGTCAAGCTGGGCCAGACGATCCGGGAGGCCGCTGAAACCATCAGCGACGCCAACGTCACGGTGATGGCCTCCACCACGCAGCTTCGCAGGCTCGCCGAGCTGATGACCGACAAGGGCGTCACGGACAAGCTCGGCTATCTGCACCAGGTGCTGCCGGACTACACGTTCAAGTCCAGCGCGGACCTGACGGCCGCGCAGGTCTCGCAGGTGGAGAACGCGCTCAACCGGGGCGATCACCTGCCCACCTCCGAGGAGCCCGGGGAGCCTGAGCAGCCCGAGCCGCCCGCCGCCGAGACGGTGACCGCGTCGCCGGCCGCCGCCCCGGCCAAGGAGGAGCCGCCCAGCCGGAAGGCACAGCACACCGAGATGGGCGTCTGGTTCGGTGAGGCCGGGATCACCCACCACACGGGTACGGGCATGAAGGCGAAGAACGACGCGGCCCGCTTCGCGTGGATCACCGAGCACCTGGGCGTCGAGGTCACCTCGACCAAGGAACTCAACGCCGCCCACGCTGACGAGGCGATCCGCCTGCTGACGCAGCAGGCGGCGGCCCGCCGTGAGGACCTCAGGATGCGGATCGTGCAGGTCTGGTCGGACCTGGGCGGCACCAACGAGCAGCTCACCGCCGAGTTCCAGAAGCAGATGGAGGTCTCGCACACGCAGGCCACCAACCAGCAGCTCGCCGCGTTCCTGACCAAGGTGAACGACGGCAAGGTCACCCCTGGCGGTGAAGCGTGACCCCCGGATCGCCGTTCGCCGAACGGCGCTTCGTCCGCTTCAAGCAGGACGACCGGATCATGCTGGACGAGCCGCTGCCCGCGAACACTCTCGACCCCCGCTATGACGCCTGCTCCGAGCACCGCACCGCGTGCGACTGCCGCGAAGCGATGTTCGCGGAGAACGTCAGCGAGCAGCGCGCCGAGTGGGAGCACGCCAAGCGCATGTTCAACGAGGTCCTGGAGGGTCACCCGACCTACGCCTACGACAAGCACGGCAAGCCCGACGAGCAGGCCCAGTGCAAATGCTCTGGCTGCGTGATCGCACGCCGTCTCCGCCTCCGGACCATTGGCGACGTTGTCCGCGACCGCGAGGCATGGCGCCGCCGGGATGAACCGCCGTTCTGACCAAGTACACCGGCCCCGCCGCGACATGCGGCGGGGCCGCCTCCACCGCCACCACCAGGAGCCCCCAGTGAAAACCATCGTGGTCGAGTACGACGACGTGATCCCCGAGCGGATCGGCCGCTCACTGTCCGACACCGAAACCACCCTGGCGATCGGCAACCGCCGGTTCCCGGCATCGCTGACCGACAAGCAGACCCTCCTCGTGGCTCTGGCTGTTTCCGACGCCATCGCCGCCGCGAACCACGCCTGGCGCGGCGACATCGTGACCGCGCTCCGCAAGCTCGACGCCAAAGAAAAAGCCCGCGAGAACGCCACCACCTGATCACCTCGGGCGCGGGCCGAACGGGCCCGCGCCCCGTCCACGCCACAACGACAGCAGGAGCCCCCTGATGACGTCCGGACACATCACACCGCAGATCGCCGCCGACGTGCTCGCCTTCCGACACGGCGGCCGCATCTCCAGCACGTTCCACCAGCGTCTGCTGGCGGCCATCGCCGCAGCAGACGCGCCGGACCGGAACAAGCTGGCCGCCGAGTACCCCGCCTACGTGGCCGCCTACGAGCTGGCCGCCCACACCGACAGCGGCACGGACTTCCTCCGTGACCGTGTCGCCAACAGGAGCGCATAGTGACCCACTACCCGCTGCCCACTCCTCCCGGCAGCCCGAAGGGGCGCTTCATCAGCGCCTGCTGGGACGCCAGCCTGGGCACCTACAGCGTGCTCGCGTTCGACGTGCCGATCAGCCTCGACGACAAGCCGGTCAAGGCGTTCCACTACGGCATCACAGCCGGTGAAATCCCCTCGACGCAGGTTCTGCTCGCTGTCGTGGCCGAGTTGGACATCGACCTGCCCGTCCGGGTGCTGTGGCAGCTGCAGCAGGACAAGGCACACCACAGCTCACGGGGTGCGGTTCCGCGTCCCGCTGTTACCGCCGCACTTCAGGACGGTCTCCGATGACGACCGCCAAGGGCATGGAGCAGTTCCACATGATGATGGGCGAAGGCATCCGGGCTGCGCTGCGCGCCGACCGTGACCACGGCCCGCAGGCAGCGATGAGCATCATCACGTCCTACGCCGACGTGGCCGGCCTGCTGGACGCCCTCGACGCGCCCCGCCCCGCGGCCTACACCAACAGCGACAACGGTTACCCGTGGCTGACCTGCGGCGGCTGCGAGGAGCCGCTGCTGCAGATCGACGCCGGTACCGGCCTGGACGAGATGAACGCCGCCGCATGGGGCCACGACTGCGCGGCCCCGGCCAAGAACGCAGGTGAGCAGTGAAGCCGCTGATCCTCCTCGGCGCCATCGCCCTGGTGGTGGCCTGCATCGTGCTCACGAAGTGGCTCGACACCCGCGCCCGCGGCGTCCGAGCTGACCGCCGGGCACTGCGCCGCCACGAGGAACTCGTCGACGAGGTATACCGCATGGCCCTCGACGCGGCCTCCATCGACCGGTCCGCCCACCTGATCGCGGAAAAGATCCGCGCCTCCACCCCCTCCCGAAAGGCCGGTCGATGAAGCTCACGCCGACTCAGAAAGTATGGGTAATCGGTAGCGGAACCGCTACTCTCATGGCGCTCGCGCTGTTCGCGGGTATGTGGGCGCTCGTCCTCGCGGCGATGTCCCTGTCCGTGGGAGTCTCGCTCGGCGTCATGGCCGGCGCCGAACTCGGCCGCCGCCGTGGTCACGTTCGCGCGGCCACCGCTGAAGCGCACTACGCCGCGGCGGCCGAACTCGTCGACCAGCTCCACACTGACAACGCCCAGCTCGTCGGCCGTGCTGAAAGCGCCGAACGCGACCTGCTCACCGCCACGGCGGAGAAGACGAAGCTCCGCGCGCAGCTCGCCCAGTACGCGGGCAACGCTGCGTGATCCACGCGATCTGGGACGTTCTGGCGGTGATCGGTGCGCTCAGCGTGCTGATCGCCGTCGGGGCGTTACTCCTCGGCGGGATGTTCCACCGGGACGCGCTCCGACGCCAGCGGGCCGACCGCGACCAGCGGGCCCAGCAGCCCGCCGAGCAGGTCGCCGCCGACATCGCCCTGTGGTCCGACTTCTGGACCGACCATGACCTGCACAAACTCGACACACACAAGGAGGACAAGCCGTGACGCTGCCCCGCGTGATGGGCTGGGACCTGGCCGCTGAGCAGTCCGGAGTTGCTCTGCCGGACGGCACGACTGCGGTGATCAAAGCGAAGAAGGTCACCGGCAGGAAGCGGACCTTCGCCGACGACATGGAACGCCTCGACCACGTTGCGCATCGCGCCGCCGCGTTGCTTTTCCTCAACGAGCCGTACCTGGCCGTCATCGAGGACTACGCGCCTGGTATCCGTAGCGCGGCCGCGCACCGGCTCGCTGAGATCAGTGGCGCGGTCCGGCTGGCCTGCTACCGGGCGGATGTGCCAGTCGTGCTGGCCAACGTCCAGTACGTCAAGATCTATGCCACCGGCAAGGGGGGCGCGACTAAGAGCGAGATGGCCACCAGCGCGCAGAGCCGGACTGGCCTGGTGTTCCCCACCGAAGATGAGTGCGACGCGGCTTGGATGCGCTGGCTCGGACTCGACCTGCTGGGACATCCCCAATTCCCGCTGCCCGCGAAGAACAGGTCCGTACTTGGCAAGATCAACCTTCCCGATGGAGTTTCCCGTGGCTGAAAAGAGTGGACGGGGGAAGGGGCTCCGCTCGTCAACGCCAGTGAGTAAGCGCCTCGCTGCTCGTCTCGACACGTCGGACCCGGAAGCGTGCTGGCCCTACAGCGGCGGTGCCTCGACGAGGTCAGGCCACCGTCAGATCTGGGACCGAGGCACGATGCGTCTCGTCCACCGGGTCGCCTGGGAGCTCGCCAACGGCCCGATCCCAGATGGGATGAAGGTCTGCCACCGATGCGACAACCCGCCGTGCTGCAACCCGGCGCACCTGTTTCTCGGCACCATCGCGGATAACAACGCCGATCGGGATCAGAAGGGTCGCCAGGTTTCCCTCCAGGGCGAAGAGCACGGCAGCGCGAAGCTGACCGCAGATCAGGTGGACGCCATCCGTGAGCTGGCATCGGCCGATGTCCCGCAAGAGCTGATCGCGCGGGCGGTCGGCATTCACAAGAGCCACGTGTCTTTGATCAGCCGTGGCAAGACCTGGGCGTCGCGTATGGGAGAGGAGTCGCAATGAGGTGGATCCGCGCGATGGGCTGCGACTGGCTCGGATACCCGGTCGTTGACCTGCCCAAGGCGCAGCGTGCGGTGCTGGCCAAGGTGAAGGGCTGGCCGGCGGTGGCCCAGTGAGCGACCTCGGCATCCCGGTCATCGTCGAAGGCCAGCTCGTCGGCCACCAGGAACCGATTTTCCCCCCTCGACCTGCCCATGCGGAACAGGAGCAACCAGCTATGAGCACCCCGACCGACCTCGCCGCGACGGACGTCATTGACGAGGTACTCGCGGCGGATCAGCCCAGCGCCCTCGACATCCTGCAGGCTCTCGCCAACGCCGGATACGCGCTCTTGCCGCCGGCCGAGCGGAAAAGCCCCGAGTGGATGCCGACGACCGCCCGCAGCATGGAAAAGGTACGGCAGTGCGCGCAGGTCCTGAGCTCCGGAAAGTCCAACGAGGAGGCCGCCGCCCAGCTGCGCACGTCCGTGCGTACGGTCGAGCGGCATGCCGCAGCGGCTCGCGCTTTCGGGCTGCTGGAGGACCGGCGGCGAAAGTGAAGAAGGCACAGGTACGGCGCAGGTCCATCGCCCCGGTCGGCTGGCACCAAGACGCCGCATGCAGAGGAGAGGACCTCTCCCTGTTCTACGGCCCAACCGATGACGAACCCCCCGAGGGCACCCGCAAGCGTGAGGCCCGCGAGAAGAAAGCGAAGAAGATCTGCCATGCCTGCCCTGTCATGGAGAAATGCCTGGAGTGGAACCTGTCGTTCGGCCCTCACCAGTACGGCGTCGGCGGTGGACTGACCGCCGAGGAACGCCGCACGCTGCATCGCAAGAAGCTACGTGACGCGCGGGAAGCATCGTGACCGGCGGGACCGGGTTGAACCGGGACACCGAGGACGCGATCCGGGCGCTCGCGCATCGCGTCTACGGACGCGACCAGCAGGACACGGCCGAGCGACCCGCACCCGCGGACTTCGCCTTTGAGTTCGTGATGACGCTACGCGGCCAGGGCTGGCGCTGCACCAACGCCGGGCAGGCCCCGAAGAACACGGCACGACCAAGGCCGGACACCTACGACAGGGGTGTGGCGCTCGCCCGCCAGCTCCTGCAGAAACCAGCGAACGACGACCAGGAGGACAACCCGCATGACTGAAATCCCCTACGACAGCTTCGGCAACCTGATCCGCAACCCCGTCGCATACAGCAACCTCCACCCGGAGGAGACGATCCACAGGCGGCCGGCCGAGCGGTTCACCGCGACCCTCACCCTCGGCAAGTCCATCCGGGTCGGGGGGGCCACGTACGTCACGTGGATCGACGAGGAAGGCCACCTGTTCCCGATGTTCCTCGCGGACCTGATGGTGGTCCTGAAGACCCAGGACCTGGCCAAGGGGGTTGTGACCGCCGAGTGGATGCCCGTGGGGCGGGGTCCCAACTTCGGGCTGCAGCTGTACGTCGACCACGAGGCGCGGCGCGCGAAGTACGCCAAGACGGAGGCGAAGAACTAATGAGTGACAAGCCGATCCTCACCACCGAGCAGATAGAGCAGCTGGGCAACATCCTCCAGGGGATCCTCGCCAACTACCCCATCAGCGTCGACCTGGCCACGCACGTGCTGGCGAACTTCGACGCCGAGGTCGACAACTGGTCTGGGCCCAGGCCGTTCACCTTGCTCTACACCGGCTGGCGCGGCGCGAGCCGTGAACGGGTCTACGAGGACCTCAACGACGTCTTGAAGCGGGTCGGCCCGTTCCACCTCGTCGTCGGATACAACGTCGAGAAGGACGAGCCCGCCGGAGGTGACCGGTACGCCTACGCGTGGGCGACCCTCACCCCCGGAATTACCGTGGAAACCCACCCCGCGCCGTGGCATGTGCCCTTGTTGAAGCGCACGGCCGGCCTGTTCCGGGGCGGCCTCATGCTGGGCTTGGTCCTCGGGCGGGGCGGCCCGCACGGAATGCTCGCTCACCTGCATGAGAAGTCGCGCGGCGCCGCTGGGACGGCCGCGTTCGCTGACCACCTCGGTGTCCCGGTGTGGAAGAGGCCCGCGTCATGAGCCGCGCCACCGACGTGAAAGACCTGCTCGACAAAGAAGCCGAGGAACACGACCTTCTCGTGGAGTCCCACGGCCGTAAGTGGAAAGTCACCAACCTCGCCACAGGGTTGGTCAAGTTCCTGCCGAAGAACGGGGCCGGTCGGTCCCTGGATAACTTCCGCACGCAGCTCCGCAGTCTCCGCCCCGCACCCAGCCTCATGCTCGCCGCCACCGAGAGAACAGACTCCATGCCCCGCGACACCTGGTGGAAGGTCGAAGACCTTCTCGCCGCCGCTCACATGCAGGGCCTGCGCCCCTACGTGTCGGGCGGAATCCTCCACGTGCACGGCGACCTCGACGCCCAGCCAGTCGCCGAGATGCTGCACGCCCGCGAAGCCGAAGTCATCGCCCACCTCACCCGTTCACACACCAACCCCACCAACCCGAGCGAAGGTAACCAGGCCGTGCCGAAGATTGTTGAGACCGCCCGCATCGACCGCACCGGCCCCGTGCGGAACATCGCGGGCGACGCGGAAGCCCTGTGGGAGCTCCTGCGGGACGAGGCCCGCAAGCAGGGGGACCGGCACGGAACCAACGCGGGCGTTCCCGGTGTGCTGTGGACGGGGGCGCTCATCCACATCGTGCAGGAGATCGGCAAGGACTGGGACGACGCCCACGTGCAGGAGGTCCGCCAGTACCTGAACCGCACCGAGCACACCCACTGCCAGCGGCCCAAAGCCAAGCCGCCGGTGTGGTGGCTCGCGAACGCCTGGAACGACGGAGGACTCACCGTCACCCGTTCCGCGAAGAAGGGCGACCTCGAGAGAGTGGAACCCCAGCAGCCCGAGCCGGAGCCCGAGCCGGCCGCGGCCCCGGGCAGTGCGCTGGCCGCGCTGCGCGCCCTGGATCAGCGCATCACCGCCGCCGAGCAGCGCGCCGTCGACGCGGAGAAAGCGCTCGACCAGGCGCGGGGGGAGCGCTCGGACCTGCTGACCGAGTTGGACGAGGTGCGCGCCGAGCTGGGCCAGGCGGTGGCCGACCGCGACAAAGCCCAGGCTGAGCTGGACCTCATCAACACCATGCTCGGCAAGCTCGGCCTCGGCAGCACGCCGGTAGCGGAACCGCTCCCGACGCGGAGGAGCTGAGTGTTTTCCAAGGCTGACGTCGGCCTGTGCCGGGGGTACCGGGGGAAACGGCCGTGCGGGCAGAAGGTCCGGTGGACGCAAACCGAAGCCGGAATGGCGTTCGCGGTGAACCTGGCGCCGGACCCGGACGGCAACGTCGCAGTGTTTCGCGACGTGCGCGGGAAGCTGATCTCGCGTCGCGTCACCGCTGACCGGCCGCTGCTGCCGTATGAGCGGCTGATGATGCCGCACATCGCGACGTGCAAAGCGCCTCCTCGGCCGAAGCCGCCGCCGCGGCGGCCGCCGCCGAGGGCCACGCCGGCGGCGGGCGCCTACTACGTGGTGCTCGACGTCGACGTGGACGCCGACCAGGCCGCCATCAAGAAGGCGTACCGGCGTCTGGCCCGGGAGCTGCACCCGGACGTGAACCCCGATCCGGCCGACCTGGCTCGCTTCAAGGAGGTGACGGAGGCGTATGCCGTGCTGTCCGACCCGGCCAAGCGGAGGATCTACGACCTGACGGGGCGGCGGCCGAGATGACCGCCGGAAGCGGAACCGCTTACGGTGGCTGGACGCCTCTTCCCTCGGTGGCTCCACTGAACGACACGAAGGTGAGGCGGCTGCATGCCGTGGTTCAAGGTCGACGACGCGTTCCATTCGCACCTGAAGGTCATGCCTACCAAGGCGGCGGCCTTGGGGTTGTGGGTGGTGGCTGGGTCGTGGTCGTCGGCGAACCTCACGGAGGGGTTCATTCCGGACGCTGTGTTGCCTCGGTTGATGCCTGGGGCGAAGCGTCTCGCGAAGGATTTGGTCACGTCGGGCCTGTGGGAACGCACTGACAAGGGCTTTACTTTTCATGACTGGGCTGATTACAACCCCACTGCTGAGGAGGTGCGCG
Source organism: Streptosporangium sp. NPDC001681 (assembly GCF_040298085.1). NCBI lineage: Bacteria > Bacillati > Actinomycetota > Actinomycetes > Streptosporangiales > Streptosporangiaceae > Streptosporangium > Streptosporangium sp. NPDC001681. The sequence goes on from NZ_JBEOZN010000013.1 coordinate 22,067, forward strand.
AGGATCGGGAGGCAGCGCGGGAACGCATGCGGAAGCTGCGGGCGCGGCGACGTGAGCAGCCTGATTCATCAGGGGAAACGTCGGAATCGCGTGAGCTGGTTCCTGCTCCTGACCTGTCAGATGTTCGTGCGAACATGCTGCGAACGTTCGCGGAACGTTCGGACGATGTTCGTAACCCCGTCCCGTCCCGTCCCGTCCCGGTCCCTAGTGCAACTACATCTAGTCAGTCATCTACAGGTAGTGGGGTGGTCGGCGACCGGACTGATGATCATGACTTTTCGGCCTTGGACGAAATGATCACCCGCCTGCTCGCTACGCTCACGCCGGACCCCGTCACCACCCAGCACGCCGCATGGGTCCGGCAGACGATCCTCGGCAAAGCCCGCGGCCCCATCCGTGACCGCAGCGCCTACCTCCGACGCGCACTCCAACAAGATGCCCGCCCCTACCTGCCCCAGCCCACCATCGCGGCGGTCGGCGCTGGCCGCCGCTGCACCATCCACCACCAGGCGCAGCCCTGCATCGGCTGCGCCGCCGACAGCAAAGCGAAAGGATGAACCATGACCACCGCCACCTACTGCAACTGCGACTACGAAGAAGCGGCCATCGGCCCCTGCCCCACACACCACGCCGACGACTACCAGGCCTGGCTCACCGAACGCGCCCCCCGCCTCGCTGCCGCTGAAGCCGCCGACGACCCCTTCCTCAAGCAGCTCGGCGATAACCTGCCGTATGCCGAGGACATTCCTGAGTTCACGCCTCTTCGCAGCACACTTTCCGAACCTGCCCGGGAGCTGTTCGATCGCGACTGGGAGAACGGCCTCATCGAGCCTTGGCCCGACTCATGGGAACTCGCACTCAAGATCCGCGACGAATGGCCAACCCTCGTCCTGCCCCAAGAACGCGACGCCGCTCGCCTTGACCTCGCCAAGTACGTCAGCCTCGACGACTACCCCTTCGGAGCCGAAGAGACCAGCGGGCACGAGAACGACCCCTACGACGGCGGTATCAGCCGAACACCGGAGCAGCTCCTTGAAGAAGCCGACCAGCTGGCCGAACTCGCTCGACGCGCCACCCAGCTCGAGAAGCTGCTTCGCGACCACGCCGCTGGCGGCACCACACGAGCCGACCAGATGAGCACCGAAACGGCGTAAGATCACGCCACCCCACCACGGAAACCCGTCAGCGAACCCCGAGGGCCCCCTCGTCGCTGACGGGTTTTTGGCGTTCCGGACGCATCAGAACGCGTCTGACGCACACGACGCAGACCAACGCACCACACGGAACGCTCTCAGAGCGTCACCGAGAGACGAACAGGGCATGTCTGGTACGAGGAGTACCCTGCATGATCCAAAGCACTTAGAAGCGATCACAGAGCTTTGGTGAGGAAACGAGAGAGGGGAGACTGCCAGGCTGCTCGCTTGCCGCGAAAGTGGCCGGAAGTGTGCCAACGCACAACGTGTGGAACAGTGCGTTTTATCGAATGTGTGTGCGAATTGATCGGCTGGCGGGGCAGGAATCCCCAGGTCAGAGAGTCGTACTGTAACCGTTATAAAGCTGGCGTAGAACCGTTATCGAATTTCCGGGGCTGTGACCATAGCGTCCTCCCCATGAACACACAGACGAGAGCGACGATCACGGCAGGCGCTACCGGCGCCCTGCTCGCGTTCGCCGCACTCCAGACACCGCTAGGCGCGATCATCGCGACCGACCCCGTTCGTTCCCTGCTGGCCGAGCCCGGACCGCAGGGACCACAGGGGGACCCCGGACCCGCCGGACCCCAGGGACCCGCTGGACCTCAGGGACCGATGGGACCCCAGGGACCCGCAGGCCCGACCCCGGACCCGTCCGCCCTTCCCCAGGGACCGCAGGGACCCGCCGGACCTCAGGGACCGCAGGGACCCGCCGGACCCGCCGGAAACGACGGCATGGCCGGACCCACGGGACCCGCCGGACCCACGGGAGCCACCGGACCGACCGGCCCCACGGGCAAGCCCGGACCGACCGGAGCCACCGGCAAGACCGGCCCCACCGGACCGCGCGGACTCACCGGACCGCGCGGGCTCTCGGGTAACGGGACCGGTAAGAGCGAGCCCGGACCCACCGGACCGCGCGGACCCGCCGGACCCGCCGGACCCATCGGCCCTACCGGACCGCAGGGGCCCGCCGGACCCACGCCCGAACCGTCCTCTACCTACCGGGACCGGGTCAGCATCACCCCGGACCCGACCACGGACGACGGCACGGAGGACGGCACTACCGCCCTTGACGCTGACACCGTCGCGGACACCACGCCCTACCTGCCTTATGCACTTGGCGGCGTAGCCCTCCTGGTCGGCATCGCCGGGATGGGCATTGCGGCCAAGCGGCGCAAGGCTCAGCACGTCAGTAGCGGTTCCGCTACTGACGACGCGACCGGCGACGAGCCGACCGCAGTTCTCCACACCGACCGCTAGACCCCAACCGCCCCGGCGCACCGTGCGCCGGGGCACCACCCGAAAGGAACGCCTGACATGGCGAACACCGCCCGCAACAAAGCCGCCAAGGCCGTTGACGTCGAGACCGTCGAGACCGTCGAGCCGACCGACGCGACCCCCGACGCGCCGACCGTCGAGCCCGACGCGACCGAGCCGACCGTCGAGGACGTCGAGACCGAGACCGCCGCCATCCACGCGGCCCGCATGGAAGCCCTTCTCACCACCCTGTCGGAGGCAGTGAAGGGTCACGTCATCGGCAACAGTTCCCCCCTTGCGCTCGCACTGCGCGCCGCAGTGCAGGGCGCCCGCCCGGATGTCCCCCAGTGGCAGGGAGGCATCTTGGACGGGGTCGTTCCGTTCGAGGCGACCGAGACGAGCGACAAGGAAGGCAACGTCAAGCGTGGCGGCAAGTACGCCGTTCCGCCCCGCCTCAAGGCCATGCAGCACCGAGAGGCCGGACTCGCCTACCTGGGGTTGAAGCCCACCGACACTCTCGCGATGTGGGAGCCGTCAGACAGTGAGCTGATGTCCCTCTTGGCGGAGACCAACAAGACGGAGGCCGCCATCAAGCGCGCCACCGCCAGGGACAGCGCGACCAAGAAGGCCCGTGAGGACGCGGCCAAGGCCGCAACCAAGAGCGCCGTTGACGTGGTGCGCGGCATGGAGCGCGCGGGCATGTCCGGCGAGATCATCGACACCCCGGTTAGGGCCGTCATCGCGGAGGCTCTCGCGTCCGGCGTGATCACGCTGGACATGGTGAACACCGCCCTTGAGGCCGGAAAGCTGACGTTCCGCCTCACCGTCCCCACCACCACCGACACCCCCGCCAACTAGTCCCCAGGGTGCCCGTGCGAGCCACGCACGGGCACCCGCCCCCGCAGCCACCACCACGCCACGGAAGGCAGATCATGACCATCAACCCGCTTTTGGCCCAGGCCGAGGACGCCGCAGAGAAGGCCCGCGCCGCATGGGTTGCGTTCCGCACCCATGACGACGTCTGCACCTCGTGCAGCATCGCGACCCCGTGTGACCGCCGCATGGACCTCCTGACGGAGGCAGTGAACGCGACCAGGGGAAGCGCCGACGCCCTACGCGCCTACGCCCCGCCGGGAACCTACGTCCGGTACACCGGCAACCGTCAGAGCAAGAAAGGCGGTTGGATCATCGGCGGGGTCTGCCGATGCTGCGACGCCCGCGCGTACATCCTGACCAGGCCGAACAAGAACAAGCTCTCATGCGTCAAGCCGCGCGAGATCAGCCTGTCAGCCATCGTGGACCCGGAAGGGTTCGCCGTCCTGGTGAGGACCGCCGCCGGAGAGATCGGGCACGTCCTCACGGTGCTTGAGTCGCCCATGGAGATCATGGTCAACACCCAGGAGAGCGGACACGTCACGGTCGCGTACGCGAGTCGCGCCATGTCTCAGGCCCGAAGCAACGCCGTCCGGAGCAAGTACTCCAACTACACGGCCAACAGCGAGCGAGCGTCCTACGTGCTGGCCACGCTGGAAGCCCTAGAGCACCTTGCCACCTACGCGCGACAGGGAGCCGACGAGGCCATTGCCCGCCTCACGCACGCGGCGCGCGTGACGCGTGACCGCCTCGCAGCGAAGGCGACGCGACCGCCAGGCGCGTAACCCGCACGTGAGCGCCGGTAGCGGTTCCGCTACCGGCGCTTTCGCGCGCCCCGCCCCCTCCGTGCCGACAGGGGGCCGGGGGTGCCTCCGTCTTGGTTCTCGACGAAAGTAAATGATCTTGTAGTGTGTGGGGTCTTCGGTTCCCTCGGGAGGTGTGCGTGTCGGTTGCGTGTGTGGGTCCGTGTAATGCCAGGTCACGCGAGGTGTGGGGGAAGTTTCTGGCTGCGCGTGAGCGTCACGCGGATGCGGTGGATGCGTGGGTGTTGGGCGGTGAGGTGGGGGAGTGCCCGCCGGAGCCGGTGACGCCTGCGGTGGTGTGGCTGCCGGGGGATCCGCTGGTGTGTGGGCTCTGCCGGGCGTCGACGCGGTCGGCTTTGCTGGAGGTGGACGTGCTGGCGTCGAAGGCGGCGAGGGAGGTGGATGGTCATCGGCCGCCGACGAAGTGGTCGCGCGTGTCGGGGTCGAGGCCGAAGCCTGCGGTGTCGCCGGTGGCGGAGCTGCTGGACGATCTGGTGGGGGATTTGCTGCGGTTCGAGGATGGGCATCGCCGCGCGGTGAGGTGGCCGGCCCGATCGGCGTTGGGCCGGGGCGCTGATGTGCGGTCGCGGTCGGTGTCGTATCTGGTGGATCACCTGGAGGGGGTGCTCGCCCACGCCGAGCTGGTGGGTTTGGTCGATGTGGCGTTGGGCTGGTTGCGGCGGCTGAGTGAGGAGCCTGGGTGGTCGCCGGCGCGGTGCCGGTGCGGTGAGCGGGTGCTGAACTGGGACGCCCAGGTGGGGTTCTTCGTGTGTTCGGCGTGCGGCCGCCATGTGTCGCAGGTGGAGGAGCGGGGCCTGGTCGCGGACGAAGCCGGGTAGCGGTTCCGCTACCGGCTTGCGGCTGGTCAGCGGCTGTGTAACACTTCGGCTCGACGGAGAGACGTGTGCCCTCAAGCTGTTTGCTTGGGGGCTTTTCTGTTGTCCGGGGGTGATTGTGTCCCCTGTGACGGCAGCTATGGCGGCGGCGCGGCTGGGCCGGTCTGTGGTGACGATTCGTCAGTGGGCTCGCCGGTATGACGTTCGCCGGTTCGATGCTCGGGTGGAGCGCGCCGTGGTGTACGACTTCGCGGATCTCGCGACGATCGAGGGCTGCATCTGGCGGGGCGATCCGGTGCCGGTCACGCCGGAGGGGCGCGACGAGCTCCGCGCGGAGCTCGCGGCCGCGGCGGCTTAGCTGATGCTGTTGACCCAGATGCCGATGGGGATGGACGCCAGAGCAGACGCAGCGAAGCCAAGGGCGAAGAACATCCACTGCTGACGCCGCTCGGCGCGGATGGTCTCCTTGGTCTCGCTGACGAGGATCTGCCGGATCTTCTCGGCTTGCTCCTGGTCGATTGCGAGAAGCTGCTGCTGCCGTTCGGCCTCGGCGACCAGTGCCTCGCGTGCGGTCTCTTGCGCTTCGAGGCTGCGCCGGAGCTCGTCCATAAGAGCGGCCGCTTCGGTGAACGCCGAGTTGACGCGCTGAATTCGGCGCCGGAGTAGTTCGATGGGGTCTTCCGCCGCCTCCTTGACGCGCTGGTCTGCAACTCGCGCTATCCAGAAGTACAGGAGCAGCAATCCCAGCATGAGGCCCGCCATGGTGGCAATACCTGGGAACTGCCTGAGCTGTTCCGGTGACCAGCCGGACATGAGAACCCCAGCCACGACGAACAGCACGATGCCGGTGGTGACGATCGATGCCATCGACTGGGTGATGCTGGCCATCGTGAGCTTGTTTCGGAGCTTCATTCCCACATTGCATCGCGTTCGGCTTGTTCTCCAGCGGCGAGTGATCGAATTGGAATCGGGCGTTCAGCGCCTCGAATCGCGTTCGGTTTGGTCACGCGTTCATGATCGTTAAAGATACATGACAATGTCTCTTATCATGTATTGTCGCTTACGTGACCCCTCAAGATCATCAAATCCCCTCAGGGGCCGATCTCGCCCCCGCGACGGGCCCTCTCCTCCGAGGAACGCCGCCCGCGCGCACCCCGCACGAACTCGCCGACCTGATGCGCAGCAACGGCATGACCATCAAGGCGCTCGAAGCGACCGGTGCGTGGCTGTCGAGTGAGAAGCGCACCTCTGAGACGACGAAGCGCGGCTACATCCAAGACCTCGGGTGGTGGATCACCTACCTCCAAGGCCGCGGCCTCCACCCGGCCGACGTTGCTCCATCCGAGGCCGACCTGTACAGCTCGGCGCTCCGTGAATGCGGCCTGGCCGCATCGACCCGCTCACGACGACTGGCCGCCACCTCGTCCTGGTACGACTACCTCGTCCGGGCCGGCCAGGCCGCCCGCAACCCGTTCACCAAGATGGACCGGCCGAAGACCTCCGACGCGTCCAAGACGCGCGGCCTGTCGAAGAACGAGCTGGACCGGATACTCGCCCACGCCCACGACTACGAGACGCCTCGGACGTACGCGCTGCTGTGCATGCTCGTGGTGACCGCGTGCCGGGTCGGCGGTGTCATCGGAGCCCAGTGCTCCGCTCTCGGGTACGACCGTGGCCACCGGGTGATCGACCTCCCGGTGAAGGGCGGCGGTGAGGAGAACACGAAGCGGTTCATCATCCCGCCGTACGCCTCCGTCGCTCTCGACTGCTACCTCGAAGTGCGCGGCGTCGACGACGGTCCGCTGTTTCGCACCGACACCGGAAAGCCTATGGATCAGCCGTCCATCTTCCGCCTGCTACGTCGCATCGCGGTCAAGGCCGGAGTTCCGCACGGCGACTCGATCTCTCCGCACTCGCTGCGGCACTCGATCGCCACGCACCTGCTGGAGAAACACCCGCTGCACGTCGTGCAGGACCTCCTCGGCCACGCCGACCCTCGCACCACCCGCCGCTACGACCGGGCCCGCGATGCGCTCGATCGGTCACCGGCCTACGAGCTGGGCCAGGAGTTCGCCCGCGGCGAGGCGGCGCACACGCGCGAGGTGACCCAGTGACGAACTGGCGCGAGGTGCCGGTGCCCGACCGTGCGCGGGAGAAGACCGAGCGGAGCTTGCGCGGGCAGCCGACTACGCATCGCTGCGGCCGACCGAAGAAGGTCACGGCAGAGCCGTGCCGGGCGTTGGTGCCGTTCTACCGTCCGGCCTGCCTGGCCCACCTGACTGTCGAGGAGCGGGCGGAGTCCGCGCGGCTCGACGCGGTGGACGCCGAGCAGGAAGCCGCGATGGAGCTGTGGCGGGATGCACGCGAACCAGCCTGCTGGGGTTGGCCGCTTCGGCTGGGGCCGCTGGAAAACGACAAGCCGACAACCGCGCTGACCTACTGGCAGGACGGTCGGTGCGGAGTCTGCGGCGGACGTGATGGTGAGAAGGTCTGGGATCACGACCACGCGACCGACCTGGTTCGGGGCCTGCTGTGCGTGAGCTGCAACCTGCAGGAGCCGGGTGGCGGTGGGCTGTTCCAGCGGTACCGTGAGCGTCCACCGACGAAGATCCTCGGCTTGGAGATCGAGCACTTCGGACGTCCTTCGCTGGGCGCGCCCAGGTCAGAGCTACGACTGGAGGATGACCCGTCGCAGCTCATCGCGTCGGCTACTGAACCGGGAGGCCCTGTGGCTGCTGCTACGCATGCTTGGAGCCATCACTGTGGGGCGATCAACCTGGGGTCGTGGAAGCGCGACGCCGTGTGTAGTGGCTGCCGGTTCTCCGTGGAGGGCGCCGACGACGTGCAGCAGTTCAAGCTGACCCGAGTCTGGTAGGTCGGGGACGGAATCAGACGTTCCTCGCGTACGGTCGGTTTCCGGACAGGGACGCGCGTGCGTGCGCGTCCCTGTAGTCGTTTCTGACAGGCAATCAGGGACACGCGCGTAGACGCGATCACTCAGAAGATGATCAGCCTAGAAACGATCTCAGAGCGTTTCCCCTGGTTGCCGACATACCGACAAAACCGAATACGGAGGCCCCTCGCCGTGGTGCTACGCCCACCGTTCTCCTACTACGGCGCCAAGGGCCGCCTCGCCCCGTTCATCGTGTCCCTCCTGCCCGCCCACGAGGTCTACTGCGAGCCCTTCGCCGGATCCGCCGCCGTGTTCTTCGCGAAGACCCCAGCGAAGATCGAAACGCTGAACGACCTCAACGGCGACCTCGTCACCTTCATGCGGATGCTCCGCGACCAGCCGAAGGCGCTGCAGCGCGCCATCCAGTTCACCCCCTACGCCCGCACCGAGCACGCCGCCGCGAAGCTCGGCGACACCACGGCCTCCGACCTCGAACGCGCCCGCCGCTGGTGGATCCAGTGCAGCCAGTCGCGATCCGGGGAAGCCGGGGCGTCCTGGCGGCGGCCGACGTCGCGGACCAGGGTCAACAACCCCGCCGGTTCCAAGCGGGCCGGCCAGGCTCTGCGCTGGCACGCCGCTCGCCTGCGGGACGCGTTCATCGAGCAGGTCGACGCCTTCGAGCTCATCGGCCGCATGGACTCGCCCGAAACCACGTTCTACCTGGACCCGCCGTACCTGCGGTCCACCCGCAACACGTTCGGCTCCGGCCACTACGTCAAGGAGATGGACGAGGCGCCCGAGCACCGCCGCCTCCTCGACCTCATCACCCGGTGCCGGGGCGGCATCGTCCTGTCCGGCTACCGCTCGCCCCTGTATGACGAGGCCCTGGCCGGATGGCGCCGCATCGACTACCGGGTGAGGCAGTCCGCCTCCGACGCCCGAGTCCACGCTGTCGAGTCTCTGTGGATCAACCGTTGAAGCGTCGGTTTACGCGCCCGGGGAGTTGTAGCAGGTTATCCGCAGGGGTGACATGCGTGAAGATGTGGTCAACCGGTCCAAGGTCCACGCCGACAGATAGTTGTGTCGAGACTACGAGGATTTCCCTCCGTTCCTTGATCGTGCATTCGGTAGCTGACCCCTGGCTGCTGAGGTAAACGAGCGTTACCGCTTTGTTCGGCGTGCCATTCGTTGGTTCGTTGCCTGTTACATGGAGATAAAGCCGCGCGAGGAGCATGGTCCGCTGCGTTCGAACAGCTGTTGCTCCGCAGGCGAATGCCAATGCCGTGACCAGCTTGAACAACTTCCCGGGCCTAGTGTCGATCAATGCGGCGTGTTCCTCGACGCGAATATCAGCTCGATCCGACTTGCCGTAGCGTAGGCGCGCTGACCAGATGACGACCTTTCGGGCCGCCCAGGGGGAGAGGTCACAGCACTCGTTCACTAAGAGGCCACCGCCGATGGCGAAGATGATTTCCCCTACGGTCACCGGTTACCGCCGACCAGCAGGGCACGTATCCAGTCGAGCTGGAGGAATCCGAAAGCGGGCTTGGCCTTGAACGTTGCCGGACGCCGTTCCGCGAGCAGCGCACGCGCTGCGGGAACACCCGCCCCGCTCAGCCGGTAGAGGCGACGGCGCGGCCGGTTCTCCTCAGGGGAGACCTCTTCCCACTCGCCGCTGATCATGCAGGCGTCTTCGAGTCGGTCGAGCACGTTGTAGACGGTCGGGCCGGAGCGCTTGACCTCTTTCATGATCGCCCAGCCGTGAATCGTAGTGCCCTCCTGGTGGGCGCGGAGCAGCACCTCTAGGACATCCAGCGTCGGCTGGGTGACGCGTTTGATCTCTGCCATGCTCTTATCTTACCTACTCAAGATAAGAGCTGTGTGCATCCTGCCGTTGGCATGTCTGGGCCATGAGCAGCTGCTGGTCGCAACACACGCCTCGCTGGCGGGACGGCTCGAACCTCGCGGGACCGATGGACAACGAACGCCTACGCGGCCATCGCCGCCAAGATGTCGACGATACGCTCCCGGTACGGCTACTGTCCGAAGGCTGGGAACTGACCTTCTGCGCTATTCGTCCTCGGACCGACTCCGACTCTCGACCGTCACGTTCCAGCGCTTCCGCAGCCACTCCACTCCCGAGTGGAAACCCACGAGAGTCGGTACCGCGAAGAACGCTGACCCCGGGCCCTGTTGCAGGACCACGTCGAACAGAGCCGTGATCGTCACGAAGCCGATCAGTCCCCACGTCCGCGCCTGCGAAGCCAGCACCCAACACACTGCCTGGTGCAACACCTCAAATCGGCGATGACCTGGAGCATGCAACTCACAGCGCAATTGCCATACGCGGCCCAATTGCTGAATTGCGTACAGCACCTGCATAGATGGGGTAGCTTTCTTTGCAGCCAAGTCCCACAACTCGGCGCGCAACTCTTCAATGTAGCGTCTTCGATGTGCTACGGGAAGTGCCCGCATTGTAAGATCGACCAATTTTTGTGCCAGCGGTGCAACAGTCACACGAGTGGGCGCCTCGATCGAGCTAGTTGTGCGTGCTTGGTTAATTCGCTCAACTTCCCAAAGAACGGCGAGTTTCAAATCAAGAGTACTGACGATCTCTCCGACAATATCGCTGGCGCTGCTTAGGGTGTCGATGAGGGCATGGACATAAGCACGGTCAAAATTAAGTTGTTTGGCGAGATCGCGAGGCCCCCGCAGAGCGTAATGAAGGTCATGGGCGAGGTCGAGGGTGCTGACGAAGTCGAGGTTGCTGATGAGGTCGAGAGTCTTGGCTCGGTCTATGGCGTAGCGGATATGATTGGCGAATTCAAGGCAGAGATCAAGGGCGTGAGAGTGCATATGGGTTAAGTCGACGCCGACGTCAAGGATGATGCTGGAATCGAGAACAAAGGCTTGGTCGAGGTCGTGGGCACGATTAATAGTGTCATCAATCGCGTATTTGAGGTCGGTGGCGCAACCGAGTACACGTTCAAGGAGTTGTTCCTCGCTCATACGCCACCGCTGACAGGTCCGCGACACAGTCCGATCGGTCTGGTTAAACTAACGCTAGGTAAGAAATCCATTTTCATGCCCTCGCTTTGTGCTGGGCGGGTTTCCGCAATTCGACACGAAGCTCCCAGACTCGGGTGAACTGCCGCACCGCGTACATGAATTGACCCCACTTTGAGACATCATCTGCTGCCAACTCCCATAGCTCACCGCGCAATTCCTCTATATAGCGGTTCCGATGTCGCAAGGGGAGCACCCGCGTGAGCAAGATAACCAGACGCCCCGCTGGCTTAGACACCGAGATCCGCTTGGAAGCGATCTCGGTGGATTTTAATACCCGCACCCTTTTTTCATTAAGCCGCTCCGCAAGCACTCTGGCCACTAAATGCACCATGCGGCAAGCTTCAAAGAAATCTCGCTTTTCCGGTTTATCAGCTAACGAATCGGCCCGGTTGAAGTGATTTAGCAAATCAGATGCTAGTTCGCGTTCCGTAGCCCTGAACGTCGCATCCTTGGTGATGCGAAAAGAAATTTGAAGATCGAGGCCATCGATTAATTCACAGATTCTAGTAACGGTTTCTCGGGTCTCTATAGCGGCTAAAGCAAGCTCACTAGACTCCTTTTCGTTGAATTTGTCGGCGATCAGTAAAGCGCCTCGTATGCAAATATCAATTTTTGAACTTTTTTTAAACGAAAACTGAAAACAAGGCTTTCTCACACCTCACCGCCAGCTAGCCGCCGCCGCTGTAGCCCCATAAGGCTGGTCACCTTGGTGTGGGCCTGAGCGAGGGCGATGCGGGCTTGTTCGGCGCCATCCGAAGCGAACCGGTAGTAGCGGCGACGAGGTCGCCCTTGATCATGGGGATCTCCTTCTTCCCAACGTGATTCCAACCAGCCAATGCCCTCCATGCGGGCCAAAATCGGATGGATAGTGCCGCTGGCTAGTCCAGCGACAGCGCAGATCTCCAGGCCGTACATTTCGCGGGTGGGATCTTCGAGCATGGCGCGCAGGACGAGCTGCGTGGGCAGCGTCATGCGGGGACTCGGTTGCCTCTCCATGCTCTAACTCTACCAAGCCCCTAGGTAGAGAACGACTTAATTCGAAAATTCCGCAGGAGATGCCGTGCCTGGCCTCGTTGTTGAGCAGACGTACCGCATAGTCGAGGTGGACCACCTCGTCCCGCACCCAGAAAACCCACACCACGGCGACACGCAAGTCATCGCCGAATCAGTCAAAGCGAACGGCTTTTACGGGGCGCCCCTCATCCAGCGCAGCACGATGCGGATCCTCGCTGGGCACCACCGGATCATCGCGGCCCGAGAGCAGGGCCTGGCCGAGGTTCCCGCACTTCTCCTAGACGTGGACGATGAGGCGGCCGTGAGGATCATGCTGGCCGACAACCGCACAGCGGAGTTCGGCGGCTACGACGATCAGGTGCTCGCCGACCTCCTGCAGAGCTTGCCCGACCTCGACGGCACCGGCTGGTCCGACGACGACCTGACCGAACTGCTCGACGACCTCGGCGGCGTCGAGGTCGTCGACGACCAGCCTGCGGCCCCTCGCACCCCGCCTGTCTCCGAACCGGGAAGCGCGAGCAGCAGCCAGCCGAGCTCGCCACCCCCCGACGAGGAAGACGACCTCGAGGAAGAGGAAGACGAAGACGACGGCGGCCAGGTGGACACCTCCCCGGCGCCTCGTCCGAAGGCGGGCACCACTGCGGACCTGATCCTCACCGTGACGGCCGCCGAACACGACGAACTAACCGACCTCCTCGGGAAGGTCCGGGCCCGCGACGGCGAGGCCACGACCACGCAGATCATCATCGCGGCACTACGCGCCCATGCCGCCTGACGCACGAAGGGCGGCATCCCCTCATGGTTGTCAGCAAGTCTCGGCAAGTCGAGATCTCTCAGCGCCGTCACCAGGCCGTACAGATGCGAACCGCGGGCGTGTCTCCCACGGTCATCGCGGAACGTCTCGGCTACTCGGGCGCGGCCGCCGTCAGCAAGGACATTGACCGCGCGCTGCAGCGGGCCGCCAAGCAGGAGCACCTCGCGAGCGAGCACCTGCTGCGACTGGAGATCGACCGGCTGGACCGCATCATGGCGGCGCTGTGGCCGAAGGTCATCAAGGCCGACGTGTCCGCCTGCGAAACCGCGTTGAAGACCATCAACCGGCGGGCCGCCCTGCTGGGCCTGGACCTGATCAACCGCAACGGGGTCGCCGACACCGACATGGCATCGCTGCTGGGCAGCATGCTGGCGCAGCTGCAGTCCCGGTACATCCCCGCTGATCCCGACGTCGACACGATCGTGGAGGCCGACATCGTCTCCGAGATCGAGTCCGGAGACGACGCGTGAGCCTCGGCGTGGTGTCGCTGTCGCCGAAGCAGGAACGTTCGATCGCCGAAAGCTCGGCCCGCCTGAACATCTGGAGCGGCGCGATCCGGTCGGGCAAGACGATCGCCTCCCTGCTCAGGTGGCTGATGTACGTGGCGAACGCTCCTCGCGGTGGCGCCCTGGTGGTCGTCGGTAAGACGGCCGACACGATCGCGAGAAATATCTTCGATCCGTTGATGGATCCGGCGATCACCGGCCCGCTGTCGCGCCGCATCCTCTACACCAGAGGTGCTCCAACGGCGAACATCCTCGGCCGCCGCGTGGAAATCATCAGCTCCAACGATGCGCGCGCGGAAAACAGGCTGAGGGGTATGACGTGTGCCGGGGCGTACGTTGACGAGGCCACGCTGATCGAGCGGTCTTTCTGGGACCAGCTCCTCGCCAGGTTGAGCGTCAAGGGTGCGAAGCTGTTCGCCTCGACGAACCCGGACTCGCCGACGCACTGGCTGAAGAAGCATTTCCTCGACCGGGCCGACGAGCTGGACCTGAACCACTGGCACTTCACCTTGGACGACAACCCGGCCTTGGATCCGCTGTACGTCCAGAACCTGAAGCTGGAGTACACGGGCCTCTGGTACAAGCGGTTCATTCTCGGGCTGTGGGTCGTCGCCGAGGGCGCGATCTACGACATGTGGGATCCGGATCGCATGGTCGTGGACTCGCTGCCGCCCATGGAGCGCTGGCTGTCGCTGGGCATCGACTATGGGACGGTCAACCCGTTCGACGCGGTCCTCGTCGGTGTTTCCACCCCGGACCTGCTCGGGCAGCGCCGCGTCTACCTGGCGTCGGAATGGCGGTGGGACTCCCGCGTGGAGCGCCGACAGCTCACCGACGCCGAATATTCCAAGCGGCTCACCCGGTGGCTGGAGGACCTGCCCGACACCTACGGGCCAGGCACGCGCGGGGTCGTCCCCGAGTGGATGATCGTCGACCCGTCCGCCGCGAGCTTCATCACGCAACTGCACCGCGACGGGCACGCGCCGACGATGGGCGACAACAGCGTGATCGACGGGATCCGCACCGTCTCCAACCTCATCGCCGCCGATCAGCTCAGGGTGCACCGCTCCTGCGAAGGATTCTTGAGTGAGATCGGCTCATATGCGTGGGATGACAAGAAAGCCGAGCGGGGCGACGACGCCCCCGTCAAGGTCGATGACCACGCACTCGACGCCGTCCGGTACGCGCTGCACACCACGCAAGCCGCCTGGGTGCCGCTGATGGATATCGCCGCCTAAAAGCCACGTCCCAGGGCTTTCTCGCACACCTGGGACGTGTCGGCTCCGCACACCGTTCTGCTTCCCTGCGGGTGTGCGTCGAGCCGCAGTGGCTCCCTGCCCTGCCGGTGTTGAGGGGCATCGACAGGCCAGGGAGCCATCCGGACCACCCCACCCTTTTGCAGAAAGAGGCTCCCCTGTGGCTGATTTCACCTTCAACGTCGCCCTCGGCCGCGCCGCGGAGTTCTATCACCGCGTCAAGGGCGGCGACCCGTCCACCGCGGCGTTGCTCGTCGTGGTCCTGGCCGCCACCGGCGTCGAATCCGACGCCGTGCTCAAGGACAAGGACTCTCTCGCGGACGTCGTCGCGGGCACCACGAACGAAGCCACGAACCCCGGATACGGCCGTAAGGTCCTGGCCGCCGCTGACCTGGCGGCGCTGACCCCCGACGACGTCAACGACCGCATTGACCTCGACATCGCTGACCAAACCTGGACCGGTGTGCAAAGCACCGGCGGCGCCTGGAGCAAGTTCCTGGTCTGCTACCGGCCCGCGACCGCATCCGCCGACTCAGCGATCATCCCGATCAGCGCCCACGATTTCCCGATCATCCCTGACGGCACGGACGTTGTCGCGCAGATCGCGGCCGCCGGGTTCTACCGAGCGCAGTAAGCATGGCCTCCATCAGTGAGGACTTCGAAGACACCAGCTATGCCTTCACCATCGCGGGCACCTGGGCGCGTAGTTCGGTCACTCCTCGCGCCGGGAGCTGGTGTTTCAAGTCCGCCACCATCGGCCACTCAGCGACCACGGACGCGGCGATCACCGTGCCGACCGGCGCCACCACCCTACGGTTTTGGTACCGGGTCAGCTCGGAGTCGGGCTATGACTTCTTCAGGGTCCTCGTCGGCGGTGTCCAAGTGCTGGAGACGTCAGGCACCGTGGCCTGGACCCAGTCGGCGGAAATCAGCGTCGCCGCCGCCACACAGGTCGTCTTCCGCTACGTCAAAGACACCTCCCAGACCGCCGGTGAAGACGCCGCCTACATCGACGACGTGGTGTTCACCACCCCGGAGCCGATCACCAACCGCAACACCTTCAACGGCGGCACCAACGGCGCGACGATCACCACCGGCAACTCCGGCGGCAGCTCCGGCAACGCGTTCAGCGCCATCGTCGGCGCACCACAGTTCAGCGCCGCGCAGTTCGTCGGCCCCTCCGGCCTGTCGGCACTCAACCCCACCTCAGGCGCAGACACCCACCTGGACTGGAACAACGTCGGCCAGCCCGGGAACGTGTTCTGCGCGCGGCTGTACATGTACCTGGTGGCGAACGTCGCCGGCCCCCAGCGGGTGTTCGTGCTCATCGGCGAGAGCGCTGTCATCTCCGGCGTCTGGCTCCAACCCAGCGGCAGGATCTGGGCATACGGCGGTTACTCCTCACCGGCCGCCGCGAATTTCACCCAAGTCGTCCCGCTGAACCAGTGGGTGCGTCTCGAGCTGCGCTACACCCTCGACGCACTCGGCAGCGGCACCGTCGAGATGTGGCAGTACTTCAACCCCCACTTCGCGGTGGAAAGCGAGTACGTCAGCTCAGCGGCCCTGACGTTCCCCGGCGGCAAACCGAAGAACGCCGAGTTCCATCTGCACAGGGACACGGGCGGCTACTGGTACCTGGACAGCGTCGCAGTCAGCAACGTCAAACTCGGTTCGGCATTCCCGGAGATCACCGCACCCATCGCCGGGGTCAGCCACACCAATACCGCGTTGCCGGTCACGGGCCGCAAGGTCTACCAGCTGGGCCAGGTCGTCGAAACCGGTACCGCCGCCGGACTGCGGGCCGTTAAAACCCGCGCTCTCGGCGTGGCCACCGAGGTCAGCCTGTCACCTCCCCTAACTGGGAGAAAAACCCGGCTGCTGGGCCACGCCACCGAGAGCAGCATCAGCGCTCTGCTGCGGCCCGCCCACGCCCACCGGCTCGGCCACGCCACTGAAGCTGACAGCGCGCACGAGGTCACCGGGTCAGCCGGGGCCGCCATCAGCCGTGTCACCGAGGTCAGCGCGGCGCTGCCGGTCATCGCCCGCAAGGTCTACCAGCTGGGCCAGGCCATCGAGACCACCGCCCCGGCTGCGCTGCGGCCGGCTCGCTCTGCGCTGCTGGGCCAGGCCACTGAGGTCAGCGCCGCCTACGCCCTGACCGGCCGTAAAACCCATCTGCTGGGCCAGGCCATCGAAGCCGACACCGCGACCCGCATCACGCGGCTGACCGCGCCGCTGCAGGTCAGTCCGCCCTTCGTGCTGTGGGAGGCGTCGGCGCCTTTCGTGCTGTGGGAGGCGTCCTCGCCTGGCACCGGATGGTCGGCCGACCCGCCGACAACGTAAGGACTTCGCGTGAAACCGATCTCTTCGCTGTCTCGCCCATACCTCTACATCTCCGTCAAGGGCGCATCCGGGACGGAGGACGTGGAGATTGCGTTCGTCAACCTCGGCGCCGAGCCGGCCGAAGACGACTGGCATCCCGCCGAGTGGGCCAACGTCACCGCGGCGGGCGCCCGCGCCCGCATCCTCATCGGCCCCGGCGGGGTCATCGCACTGCCGGACGGCACCTACATGGCGTGGGTGCGGGTGAACGGAGCCGTGGAACGGCCCGTGCTGCCTTCCGGCCCCGTCCCCATCACCTGACAGGAGACCCTCATGTCCCCACTGCCGACGACGGGCCGGATCGTCCGGTATGGCGGTAAGCACGGCCTGCACGCGGTGCGGGCGGCGATCGTCACCGCTGACGTTCACACGCTGGACCCTGAAGGCGTCGCGGTCGGCGCGGTACCAGCTCTGGACTCACCTGAGCACGTTCACCTGGAGGTTTTCACCCCCGGCGCGGTCGGCTCCTTCCAGGAGTTCAACGTGCCCCCCGGTGACACGCCGGGCACCTGGCACTGGCCGGAGCGGGTCTGATGCCTGAGCTGAAGCGGATCACCGCCACTGAGGCCGCGTCCTACGCGGCGGAAGTACTCGAGCGAGCGGACTGCGAGCCGAACCCGGACATGGTCGAGGCGAAGGTCCGCATCGCCGGTGGGTGGACCGAACCGGCTACTGCTCTGGCGGACATGGAGCGCACGTGATCAACGGAAGGAGGGCGTCTGATGCCGCTCCCCACTACTGACCAGGAGTGGCCGCCGCCCGCCATTCGTCCGGAGATGCGGCTCTACAACCAGTGGGGAGCGTGGTACTCCGGCTCTCCGGAGCGGCTCGCCGAGGTGTACGGAGCGGGCGTGTCGCCGGGCATCGGCCTGGACCTGAAGGGCTGGGACCGGCCGCTGCGCGCTGGTGGCGTGATGGGTCGGGTTGTCCGCTGGTTCTGGGCTGCGCCGACGCCGGCCGGGCAGAGCCGAAGCACGAAGCTCCATGTCCCCATCGCGGGCGACATCGCGGCCACGAGCGCCGACCTGCTGTTCAGCGAGCCTCCGACTTTGAAGGTTCCGGGGAAGAAGGGGCAGGCGCGGCTCGACAAGATCCTGCACGAAGCCGGGATCTACGGCGGCCTGCTGGAGGCCGCCGAGCTGGGCGCGGCCTACGGCGGCGTGTATCTACGGATCGGCTGGGACACCGGCGTCGACCACCCGGTGTTCGACGCGCTGCCCGCCGACGCGGGCATTCCCGAGTTCAGCTCCGGCCGGCTGGCGGCGGTGACGTTTCACCGGGTCGTCCGTGATGAGGACCGCCAGGTGTGGCGCCACCTGGAATGCCATGAGAAGGGCCGCGTCTACCACGGCCTCTACATGGGCGATGAGGATCACCTCGGTCAGCAGGTGCCGTTGGAGGACCACCCGGCGACAGCTCATTTCGCGCCGCAGGTGGACGCTGAGGGCGGCTTCGACTCGGGTTACGAGCGGGGCCTGCTGGTCCACTACGTGCCCAACATGCGGCCGCATCGGCTGCTGCGGGGGACGTCGCTCGGCCGCTCGGACTACTCGGGTGTTGAGCCGCTGATGGACGCGCTGGATGAGACGTGGACGTCCTGGATGCGGGATTTGAGGTTGGCGAAGGCCCGCGTCATCGTCCCCGAGGTCTACTTGCAGAACACGGGGCGCGGCCGGGGCAGCATGTGGGATCCGGACAGGGAGATCTACTCCGGTCTCGGCATGCTGCCGCCTCCGGGTGGCGGCTCCAACATGATCACGATGTCTCAGTTCGCGATCCGCGTGCAGGAGCACAGCGACACGGCGCAAAGCCTGATCGCGCAGATCCTTCGCGGCTCGGGCTACAGCGTGCAGAGCTTCGGTGAGGGCGGCGACGGCCAGGCCCAGACCGCCACCGAGATCCACATGCAGCGCCACCGGTCGTACTCCACGCGCGGCCGGAAGGTCGGCTACTGGACGCCCGCCCTGTCCTGGTTGTCGGAGGTCCTGCTGGCCGTCGACCACCACATCTACGGCAGCAAGGTCAGCGCCGAGAAGGCCACCGTGGCGTGGCCGGACGGCGTCATGCCTGACCCTGAGTCGCTGAGCCGCACGCTCGACATGCTGGTCCGTGCTCAGTCGGTGTCGCTGGACACCCGGATCCGGATGCTGCACCCCGAATGGGATGCCGATCAGGTGCAGGCGGAGAAGGAGCGGCTACGCGACGAGATGGGCTTGAACGTTCCTGACCCGGCTGAGCTGGCCGAGGCGTTCATTCCGTCGGCCTCTGGCGACGACGACTGATGGCCGGGACTCCGGCTGAGGCGGTAACGCAAGGGCTGGAGCAGGCGCGACTGGTCGCGGCGATGTACGCCGACGCCGAGGAGGCGCTGCTCGCCCGGGTGGCGGCCCGCGTCGCTGAGGGTCTCGACGATGACGACACCTCCCTGTGGGAGGCGAAGCGGCTCGGTGAGATCGGTCAGCTCCGGAAGGACGCAGAGCGGATCATCAACCGTCTCCAGGCGGCTGCGAAGGTGGCAGCGCAGCGCGCGGTGCTGGAAGCCTGGGCTGCTGGGATGGACTCTGCGGTGGTGGGCGCGGTAGTGGGCGTCCACGACGAGAGGGTCCGTAAGCGGCTGGAGCGGACGCTTAGGGACGCGCGGAAGCTCGGCTCGAAGGCCCTGATCAACCCTGGTCAGGGTGTGGCTGAGCTGGCCGCGCAAACGGTGCGGATGATCACCTCGGTTCAGGTAGCGGCGCTGCGGGCAACCGAGGACGACTACCGGCGGGTGATCGCGGAGACCGCGGGCCGTGCCCTGGTGGGTGCGGAGACGCGCCGCGATGCGGCGCAGCGGGCGTTGAACCGGTTCGCGGCGCAGGGCATCACCGGGTTCAAGACGCGGGAGACCCCCGACCGGGAGCCTCGCACGTGGGGTATGCCGCAGTACGTCGAGATGGCGATGCGGACCGCGATGGCCAGGGCGGCCACCGATGGGCACATGGCGACGTTGCGTGACGCGGGCATGGACCTGGTGATCGTGTCTCGCCTGCCGTACACGTGCTCTACGTGCGGCCGGTGGGAGGGCAAGATCCTGTCGCAGTCGGGTCGGGCCGGGGTCCGGATGGAGCCGTCCGAGGTCGACGACAGCATGGTCGAGGTCGATGTCGCCGGGACGGTGCAGGAGGCCCGCGTGGCGGGTCTGCTGCATCCGAACTGCGGTCATTCTCTGTCGGTGTACCTGCCTGGCGTGACGCGGCCGCGGGAGGTTCAGGAGCGGGCCGCGTCCTATGGTGACTCGCAGCAGCAGCGTTACCTGGAGCGGCAGGTCCGCGACCACAAGCGGCGCGCGGCCGTCGCCTTGGACGCTGAGGCCAGGCGTAAGGCCGAGGGGAAGATCGCCGGCTACCAGCAGCGGCTACGTGAGCACACCAAGGCCACTGGGTTGCGGCGGACTCCGGCTCGGGAACGGATCGACGCGTCCCCGAGGAACCTGGAGCAGCTGCCGGACGGAGAAATCAACCGGCTCAAGGAGCGGTTCGCAGGCGACGGGCAGATCACGGCCCGTCTGACGCAGGAAACGCAGCGCCGCACCGACGAGCGTGAGGCCGAACGCAAGGCGGCCGGCCCGGCGGCGGCCGACGACCCGATCGAGTTCCTGGCGCAGGTCGACGACTTGGGTGACCTGACCGAGGATCACCTGACGGCGCTGATGCTGCGCTACCAGGACGACGAGGACGGCATGGTCCGCATGCTCGCTGAGCTGGACCGTATCGAGGCGGCGACCAAGGAGCGTCAGCAGTGGTCGTGGAACTGGAAGGACGAGGAAACGCCGGAGGACAGGCGGATCTCGGACCTGATCGCGACGGGCCGCTACTCCTACATGGAGGCGTACGCCGAGGTGCATGGCCTGGATCCGGCTGAGCTGGAGCGCCAGGAGCGCCGCGCCCTGGTGCAGGCGGAAGCCTGGCCGGGCGAGGACGTCGACCAGACGGTGCGCCGCATGTACGCCCAGTGGCTGGATCAGCAGTACGACGCGGCTGAGGCGGCGACGCGGGGTGTCTTCTTGAACAAGAAGGGCCAGGCCAGCGGGGTCAACGACAAGTCGTTGTTCTCGGGGCCGACCGCGCGGGCTCGCGCGTATGCCAGCGAGGAACTCAAACGCTGGTGGCAGGACAACCCGAGGTTGACGTTGACGGAGTTCCGGGCGTTGTGGTTGAACCGGGACGCCGATAAGAAGGCCGCGGCGAATATCCGTGCGGGCAGCCCAGGTAGGGAGTTCGGCCTATGACCGAGACTGACCGCCGGGCCGCGATCACGTTCGGCCGGCTGGCCGGGGAGCGCGGTATGCCGGTCGCGTCGTGCCCGTACAAGGCCCAAGGTGATCCTCGGCAGCGGGCGTTGCGGCTGCTGTGGATGCGCGTCTACTACCGCTACTTGCCGGACCAGTAGGTCTCCGGCTGGTAGCTGACCCCCATATTTCCCGTGAGCCCGCCAGGCGCGGGCTCTTTCTCTGTCCGGCGACAGCCCCAGGAGGGCCATCCCGTCATGATCGAAAACACTCTGCCGACGATGCCCGGTGCGATCCTCGGCTACAGGAAGAACGGCCAGCCCATCCGTGTGCAGGCCGGTGGAGCTCCGGACGACGAGCCGAGCGGAGGCCAGCCGCAGGAGTCCCCTTCGGCCGAGGTCACGCCCGAGGTCACCACGGAGTCCGATGCTGGCCGCCCTGACCCGAAGAAGGTCGATGACCTTCCCGAGTGGGCCAAGAAGCTGATCAAGGACACGCGGGCGGAGGCGGCTGACTTCCGGACCAAGCTCAAGGACGCGCAGAAGGCCGCCGAGGAGTCTGCGGCCACGACTGGTCCCACGCCGGAGGAGGTCACCGCGCGGGCTCAGGCCGAGTTCGCGCAGAAGATCGGTAAGGCGCTCGGGCTGATCTCCGAGGAGGAGCAGCCGCTCGACCCGCAGCAGGTCATCGATCAGCTGTCCTCGGAGAAGGACCAGACGGCCAAGGAGCGTGACCAGGAGAAAGAAAGGCACCGCCGCGCGCTGATCGAGCTCGCCGTTCACCGGGGCAGTACGAAGGTCGGCGCTGACCCTGATGCGCTGCTCGACAGCCGTTCTTTCCTGAAGGTCGTCCGGGATCTCGACCCGGACGGCGCTGACTTCTCCACCCAGCTCACCGACGCTATTCAGCTCGCGGTGGAGAACAACCCGAAGTTCAAGGCGGCCACCCAGGCGGGGCCGCCCGCGCGTTCCGGGGGTGAGTTCACTGGCGGGCCTGGTGGACGACCCAACGACGCCGAGTCCAAGTCCGTTGACGACTTCCGCGCGCAGTTCAAGAAGCGGTCGTCAAGCCGGTAGCGGTCCCGCTACCGATTTCCGTCTGTGAGGAGCAAGGCCCGATGGCTAACAACTTCCTGACCCCCAGCGTCATCGCCCGTGCGGCGCTGGCCACCCTGTATGAGACCTGCGTGATGGCGCAGCTCGTCCACAGGGATTACGACGAAGATTTCGCCGCGAAGATCGGCGACACGGTCAACGTGCGGAAGCCTGCGGTTTTCCAGGCGAAGGAGTTCGATCGCGCGGTCGGCATCGAGATCCAGAACGCGACCGAAACCGGTATTCCGGTCACCCTGAACCATTTCGCCGACGTGTCCTTCGCCGTGACCAGCGAAGACCTCACCCTCCGGATCGAGGACTTCGGCACCCAGTTGCTGAACCCCGCGATGGAAGCGATCAGCCAGAAAATCGACAGGGACATCCTGTCGCTGCGTGACGACATCACGCAGGAAGTCGGCGTGACCGGCCAGTTCGCCGGGAACCCGGTCGGCGTCAACGTGTTCGCGCACTCCAACCCGCGCAGCGCGATCGACGCGCGCCGCGTGCTCAACCAGCGCAACGTGCCGTCTGCGGACCGTTACCTCGTGGTCGGCCCGGAGATCGAGGCCCAGTGGCTGGGTGACCCGCTGTTCCACTCGGCGGAGACCCGCGGCGACACCGATGGTCTGCGTGAGGCCAACCTGGGCCGAAGGGTTTTCGGCCACGAGGCATATCAGACCCAGAACATCTACACCCCGGCGCAGGTCATCGGTAACAGCACCACCGAGGTCGGCGTGTCCTTCCACAGGACGGCGTTCGCCCTGGTCACGCGCCCGCTGGTGCTGCCGCAGGGCGCCGCCAACGCGGCCGTCGCCAGCTACAAGGGTTTCGGTCTGCGCGTCGTGATGGATTACGACATCGACCAGAAGCAGGACATCGTCAGCGTCGATTGCCTCTACGGCACCAAGACGATCGACGCCAACAGGGCCGTCCTCATCAAGGGCGTCGACAAGACCTCCTGACCCTGGCGCACCTACGCCGAACCTCCCGCAGCCTGCCGACCCGGCGGGCTTTTCGCATTCTGGAAGGAAGGTGCGCGATGGCCGTCAAGGCTCGTCTCACCGAAAAGGTTCTCACTCTCAAGGCACCCGCTGGCGCTTCCGTCAATGTCCTGTGGCGCGCCCCGGTCGCGTGCAGGGTCAAGGCGGTGCGGGCCTACCGCCTCGGCGGCACCGGTGCGGTCGTCAACGCCGCGAAGAACGGCGTTGACCTGTGCTCGGCTGACCTGTCGGTCACCACAGCGTCCACGTGGGCGGCTGGCGTCCTAGCCACCAAGGTGTTCGACGGGGACGGTGTCAGCGTGCTGAAGTTCGCCGTCGGCGACACGCTCACCGCTGAAGTGGTGTCGGTCGCGGGCAGCCCCACGGACCTGATCATCCAGGTCGACATCGAGCAGGACGCCAACACCTGATGAGTGCTGGCTACGTCTACCGCAACACGCGCACCGGCCAGACGGTCGAACGTGCCGAGCGGTCCATCCGCTTGGACAACCTCGACGTCTGGCTGTGCCTCCAGGCTCCCGCGCCCGCGCCGGAGCCGGAGCCACCGGCCGAGCCCGCAGCGGGTTCCGCTGCGGGTCCGGCCCGCCCGTCCGAGCACGACAACAAGGCCGCATGGGTCGCGTACGCGGCCGCCCGCGGCATGGACGAGTCGGACGCGAAAGCACTGTCGAAGGCGGCGCTGATCGAGGAGTTCGGCCAGGACGACGAGGAGAACGACGATGGCTCGAACTGACCTGACCCCTGTCGCGATGTCCCGCGCCGGCCTGAACCTGGCGGCCACGCTGACCCCGGCGCACGTGGACGGGCACGCGTTCGTTCACTCCGCTCGGCGGCAGCTGCGGGTGAAGAACACCAACGCGGCCGCCCGCACCGTGACCGTGCAGATCCCGGCCACCGTGGACGGCCAGGACGTCGAGGACCGGCCGTACACCATCCCGGCCCTGACGGGTGACGTGCTGATCCCGCCGTTCCCCGACGTGTACCGGCAGGCCAACGGCAAGGTGTTCATCGACTACTCCGACCCGGTCGGGGTGTCGGTAGCCGTGTACGAACTGCCGGTGGCGTAGCCGATGACGTACGCGACTGCTGCCGAGTACACGGAATTCACGGGGCAGGCTACGCCCCCTGCTGATATCGACCGGCGGCTGTCGCGGGCATCCGAGCGGATCGATGAGCTACTGACCAGCGCCGTCTACCCGGTCGACGACGCGGGCATGCCGACCCGACCAGCCGACATCGACGCCCTGCAGCGGGCCACCTGCGCGCAGGCCGCGTGGACGCTCGCGGTCGGCGATGAGTTCGGCGTCGCGTCGGCGTTCAAGACGGTGTCGATCGGTTCGGTGCGCCTGGAGCGCGGTGGATCGGCCGACAGCGCGCCCGCCCGGTACGCGCCGGATGCGTCGTCGATCCTGCAGCTCGCGGGCCTGCTGCCGGGCTATGTCATCGACGGGAGCCCCTGGTGACGCTTCCCGAGTGGCTGCTGCGGCACACCGCGATCATCGAACCGTTCGAGGGTGACGGCGCGTACGGCGCGGTGTACGGGCCTGCGGTGACGGAGCGGTGCCTCGTCGACGACGAGCGGCGGCTGGTGCGCGACGCGCAGGGCGCCGAGACCGTGTCCGACACGACGATCTTCTTCCGCCCTGGCACGCGGTGCCCAGAGGGAAGCCGGGTCACGGTCAACGGCCGGGTCACCACGGTCATCACGTCGTTCGACCGGGACGCCGGCGGCCTGCCGACCCCTGATCACGTTGAGGTGGTGTGCCGCTGATGGTTTCCCGCCACGTCGAATACAACGAGAAGGTCAGCCCGGAGCAGCTGTCCGCGCAGATCAAACGGTCAGCGGTGCTCGGGCTCCGTAAATCGGCTGAAGCGGTACTGGCGACGGCCCGGCATAACGCCCCGCACGAGTCGGGTGACCTGGAGCGGTCCGGAGCGCCCAGCGTGGACGCGTCTCGCCTGGTCGCTGCGGTGTCCTTTGACACGCCGTACGCGGTGCGCCAGCACGAGGAGATGGACTACGACCACCCGAAGAAGGGTGGGGCGAAGTACCTGGAGAAGGCGCTCGCTGAGGAAGCCGCGAACGTCCTGAAGATCCTCGCCAAGCACCTGGAAGGGGCGTTCCGGTGAGCTGGACGCGTGATCTGCTCACTGGCCTGGCTGAGCTGCTGGCCGGCGCCGCGGTGGGCGACTGGGTCCCGAGCGGCATGTACGCCGACACGCAGACGGCCATCACGATCGGTGGTCTGCCTACGAAACCTGACGAGGCGGTCACGCTCGCGGTGTACGGCGTCGGCCAGGCGGGCGACGACGTCGAGCAGGCCGACTCCAGCGTGCAGCTGCAGGTCCGTATGCGGGCCAAGTCTGACCCGCGTGTGGTGGATGACCTGGCTGATGGGGTGTTCGACGCCCTGCATGGCCTGTCCAGTGTGCGGCTTTCAACGGGCGTGCTGGTGCTGCTGTCGCGCCGCACGATCGTCGCTCCGCTGGGGCGTGACAGCTCTGGCCGGTGGGAGCGGGCCGACAGCTACGACCTGATGGTGCATCGGCCGTCGCCGAACCGCGGCCTCTGACCTCTCTTTCTTCCCCTGCCGGTAGCGGTTCCGCTATCGGCGTTTCGGTACGCGCTCAACAAGGAGACATGATCATGGCGCTGCGTTCTCTGCTGGCCAAGGACTGGGTCCTGGAAGTCAACACGGGGCCGGTGGAGACCCCGACCTGGACGCCCGTGAAGGGCCTGACCTCCTTCTCGGAGACCACGGACGACAACACCGAGGACGACGGCGATTTCGAGTCGGACGGCTGGGGCTCCACCGTCGTCACCCAGCGGACGTGGTCCATCGAGGCTGAGGGGCGCCGTAAGCGCTCCGACGCTTCGGTGTTCACCCCGGACCCCGGTCAGGAGCGGATTCGCCAGGCGGGCCGTGTCGTCGGCTTCGGCGCGAACATCAAGGTCCGCTGGTACCGCAAGGACGGCGCGCCGGACGCCTACGAGGGCACCGCCACGGTGTCGGAGTTCACCAAGGGCGGCGCGGTCACCGACCTGGAGCCATTCAACTTCACGCTGCTTGGCCAGGGCGCCCCGGCCGAGATCGAGAACCCGGTGGCCGAGTAACCCATGGCGACTTTCAAGGATCTCGACGAGTTTTTCGACGACTCGCTCCGGCTGCCGGTCGGCGGTAAGACGTACGTCATCCCCGCCCCGGACGCCGAGGTCGGCCTGCTGTGCCAGCGGCTCATGAACGCGGGCATCGCCGCTGAGGCCGGCGAGGAGGTCGACGGCGAGGAGCTGACCAAGCTGGCGGCCGTCGTCCTGGACGACGACCAGGAGCAGGACCTCTACAAGCGGATCCTCGGGCCCGTCTGGGACGAGCTGTTCGCCGATGGTCTGACCTGGCCGAAGATTCAGCACGTCGGCACCACCGCGCTCATCTGGGTCGCGGCGGGCACTGATGCGGCGGGCAAGTTCTGGTCGACGTCGGGGGAAGCGCCAGCCCCGAACCGGGCGACGAGGCGGGCAGCGGCGGCCCGATCGACCCGGTCACGGGGCTCCGCGACTACTACGACCCGGACGACGGTCTCTCGGTCGAAGACGGCCGCAAAGTCGCCTGGCACGACCTCCTGACGCGCTGGCCGCTGGTTGAGGCCGATCTCCATACCGAGTACGGCGTCGACCTCGGCGAGCCCGGCCTGCTGCGGAGCCGCTCCTGGCGGTGGCTGCGGACCCGCCTGTTCGGGTTGCTGCTCGCTGACACCCGCATCGCCCGCGCCCTGACCCCTGACGACGAGCCGAAGCGGAGGGGGAGGACGTGGCGCTGAACATCGGCGAACTGTTCGCCACGATCGACGTGAGAGACCGCGCGACGGCCGCTATGCGGCGGATCTCCGGCGCCTTCCGGGAGCATGCGGGCAAGATCGACGGGTCGGCCGGTTCCATCTCCAAGTCCGCGACCGCCATGGGCGCGCGGTTCGTCGCGACTGCTCTGCAGGCGTCGGTGATGGCGGGGGCGATGGCGGTCTCCGCGCAAAGCGTGGTCGCGTTCGCGGGGGCTCTCGCGCCTGCGGGGGGCATCGTGGCCGCGCTACCTGCGGCGTTCGCCCTGGCGGCGGCAGCGGTCATGACGTTCAAGATCGCTTTGAGCGGGGTGGGTGACGCCTTCAAGGCGGCTCTCGGAGACGACCCGAAAAAGTTCGAGGCGGCCATCGCGGGGCTGTCGCCAGCCGCGCAGGCGGCCACGCGAGACGTTCGCGGGTTGAAGCCAGCCGTCGACGGGCTGAAGTCGTCGGTCCAGGATGCTTTTTTCGTCCCGCTGACCGGGCAGATCACCGCCGCCGCGAACGCCCTGATTGGTCCGCTTCAGTCGGGCATGTCGGGTGCGGCCTCCCAGTTCGGGCGGCTCGGTGGCGAGGTCTTGAAGTTCGGGCAGAGCGCAGCGGCCATCTCGCTGGTCAACGGCGTGTTCCAGACGCTGACCAACACCGTTGGCGGGCTGGAGTCCGGCACGATGCAGCGGCTGCTGCAGGCCGTCGCCGCGTTCGTCTCCTCGTCGCTTCCGGCCTTCGCAGGGCTGGGCAGCGGCATCAACACCCTGACCGAGCGGTTCACGGCCTGGCTGAACGCAGCAGCGGAGGCTGGTAAGCCGCTCATCTGGGTTCAGAACGCCCTGACGGTCTTCCGACAGCTGGGTTCGCTGCTGGGCGACGTCGGCGGGATTGTCCGGTCGGTGTTCGCCGCGATGGAAACCTCCGGAGGCGGGGCGCTCGGCATCGTCGGGCAGCTCGCCAGCGAGGTCAACGCCTTCCTGAAGAGCGCCGAGGGGCAGCAGACGCTCGTCGCGATCTTCCAGAGCATCCAGCAGGTCGGCGGCGCCCTGTTCCCGATCTTCGCGGCGCTCGCCGGCTCGCTTGCCCTGGTCGCGCCGCACGCCGCGAACATCGCGGCCGCGCTCGGCCCTGGCATCGCCGCAGCGGTGTCCGCGCTCGGGCCAGCGTTGGCCGCGACAGGCCCCGCGCTGACCGCGTTCGCGGCGGCTCTGTCTCAGGCGCTCGCCGATCCGGCTGTTCAGGAAGGGCTGCTCGCGATCGGTCAAGGTTTCGCCTCCACGCTGACCGCGATCACACCGCTGGTGCCCGTCGTCGTGCAGCTCGTGGCGGCTCTGGCTCAGATGGGGCCGGTGCTGATTCCGCTGGCCGCGCTCGTCGCAACCGGCCTTCAAATCAGCTCGATCGTCGGCCCGATCATCAGTGTCGTGGGGGCGTTCGGATCGATGGTTCCAGCGGTGACGGCCGCCGCCACTGCCACGGTGACGGCCACCAGCAGCATGATGGCCTCCGGGATCGCCGCCACCAGTTCCATAATCGTCGCAGCGTCTCAGGTCGTGGGGGGCTGGGTGCTGATGGGCGCTCAGGCTCTCGCTCAGGCCGCGCGGATGGCGGCGGCCTGGCTGATCGCGATGGGCCCGATCGGGTTGATCATCGCTGCGGTGGTCGCCGTGGTCGCGGCGATCGTCCTGAACTGGGACAAGATCAAAGCTGCGACCGCCGCCGCGTGGGCATGGGTCGGAACCAAGATCAGCGAAGCGGTCGCCAAGGTCAAAAGCATCCTGGCCTGGTTCGGCGAGCTGGGAGCCAGCTTCGACAAGTGGGTTGGAGCGGCCAAGGACGCGGCAGTCCGTAAGTTCGTCGAAATGGTCACGTGGGTCGTCGGCCTTCCGGCCCGGATCAAATCCGCTCTCGGTAGCCTCGGCACCCTGCTGACCAGCGCGGGCCGTGATCTGCTGGCAGGTCTGTGGCAGGGCGTGCAGGCAGCCGGTGCGTGGCTGAAGCAGCAGCTTCTCGGGTTCTTCCGCAACATCATGCCCGACTGGGTGCGGGAAGCCCTCGGCATCGCGTCGCCGTCGAAGGTCTTCGCCGCGATCGGCCGGATGCTGCCCGCCGGTATGGCGGTCGGCATTCAGCAGGCGTCCGGCCTGGTCATGTCGTCGCTGGACAAGCTGACCACCATGGTCAGCAAGACCACCATGCCCGACATGGTGGTGCCTGGCGTTAACGTTCCGGACGGTCTCGCGGGCGGTCAGGCGTCGGCGCGGACGGTCGTGAACGTGGTCAACCACTACCCGCAGGCCGAGCCGACCTCGGTGACGGTCAACCGCGGGTTGCAATACACCGGGGCCCTGGGGGTGGTCTAACATGCCGACCTACACGCTCGACGGGGTATCCCTGGACCATCCGAAGGGCTGTTGGAAGCTCAAGAAGGGCACCCAGCGCAGGCCCCTGCCCGGCATCCGGTCCGTCCACGTGACGATGCCGGGCCGGGCGGGGGAGCTTCCGCTCGTCGGCCTGGACCACGACGCCACCACGCTTGGCCTGACGTTCGGGCTGACCGGTGCGACTCCGGCCGGCGCCGATGGTGGGCACGAACAGCTGGAACGCAACCTGGAGGCGCTGGCCGCTCTGGTCGGCGTGCAGCATCGGCTGATGTCGCTGAAGTACCAGACCGGGAGCATCGTCCGCGTCGCCGACGTCGCGTTCGATTCGGCGTCGGATCCCGACGTCAACGTGGGCGCGGCCCGCGCCCGCGTGAGCGTCATCATGCGGGTGCCAGGCGTGTATTGGCGGGGCGAGGTCGAGAGCACGTGGGCAGGGTCGGCGAACGCCGCGTCTCAGGTCGTGACGCCCGTGGCCGAGTCCACTGGGCCGATCACTGACGCGGTGCTCCGGTGGACTGGTCCAGCTGTCAACCCGCGCCTGGTCGACGTCGCGACCGGCGGCAGCATCGCCCGCCCGGGTGGTCTGCTGGACGGGCAGCGACTCCTGGTCGACTGCGCGACCATGCGCGCCGCCGTGGTGTCGACGGATACGTGGGACCTGGCGGCCGGCTCGGACGTAACTGGTGAGATCGACGCGACTGGCCCCGGTTCGGCGTTCCGCTGGTTGCACCTGACGCCTGCCGTCGCGGTCGGTGACCCGCACTCGCGGGTCGTGCTCATCACCAGCTCGGCGACGAGCACGACGGGTGCCTCCGGTCTGGAGATCCGCGCCCGCCATTCCTATCTGTGATCGACATAGATGACGCTGTCGGTTTTCGCTGGCAGACAGGTTTTTGCGACATAAACGGGAGACTCGCGACGGCGGACACCATCTGTGGCATGTTTTTGTTAAGCTAGCGCGGAGAGATTTGAGACGAGGCCCCGACCTGCCGTTATTCACGCCGGGGCCCGCCTTCACTCCGGGCTCGGCTGGCTGGGTGCTAGCTGAGCCCGTTTCTTTGGAGCAGCCAGTCCAGCAGGATCAGCAGCAACTGCAGTAGCAGTAGCTTCTCCATGCCTTCCTGATCTCCACGGCGTTGATCGTCGCCCACGGGTTCTCCGCTTTCTCTCTTGGAACCGGTTTGCCTTTGGGGGCGACCCGGTCCGCCCAGTCGTCCCCGGGGGACTGCTGCGCCGAGAGAGGCTGCGATCAACGAGCTAGAGATTATCAATAACCAGAACCAGATGGGACCATAAAGGGCGCAGAAATCTGTTTGCATGGCTATGCGATTATATATCGTCGCTAATAGCGTTTTCGGTCTGTCTTATTTTTGCGACCAGCACCAGCCTGTCATGAGCTCAAAAAAGTGACTCCCGGTCTGTGGCCAAATGGACAATTAACACTGTCCGAAACACCGGCTGTTCAGTTCGCCCACTTCGCGGATCGAACACCTATCTCCACCTCGCGGATGGCTCAACTCTGGTAATTGGTGATTTTCGCGCTCGGGTTGAACGGAGGCATGCCTCGTGTTCGATCTTCGGCTGGTCGTCCATGCCCCGAACGGGTCGCGCCTCGGGGTGCTTCCGCACCCGTTATCAATTGAGGCCGGCTGGCCACTGAACGACGTACCGGGGTTGAAGCTGCACTACAGCTCTCACGCGGTCGGCGCAACCATGCTCAACCAGCCGTGCGAGGTCGCGGTGGAATGGTCACAGGACGGCACCACCTGGACTGAGGGCACCGACAGCCGGTTCCTGCGGATCAAGCGTCGCGGCGATGAAGTCGACCGGACGGGCCTGGTTCGGTTCGAGCTGCCAGGCTACTCCTGGCAGCTCCGCAAGGTCGTGCTTTACCCCGGTGTGGCTGCACTGGTGGACGGCAAGCGGCCGTTTCTGTCGGCCACGCCCGGTGCGATCCTGCAGACGGCTCTCGCGGAGGCGCAGGCGCGCGGCGCGGTGCCGAGCCTCGACTGGGATTTCGACTCGACGCATGACAGCGCGGGCGAGCCCTGGGACAAGGTCCTCACGATTTACTATCAGTTGGGCACCGACGTGCTAACGCTGCTGATCAACCTTGCTGAGCAGGGCGTGTGTGACTGGCGGATGAGCGGCCGCACGCTGCAGGTCTACAACGCCGACACCGAGCTGGACCGCGACCTCGCGACCGGCCCGGCGCCGGTGGAGCTCCGCCTTGGCCGTGACGTGGTCGAAGCGCCCGATGACGGCACGCTGGAGGACGCCGCTTCTTCGGTGCTCGTGGTGGGTGACAACGGATTCGTACATACCTTCGAGAATCCAGCTGCTTTGCAGCCGTGGGGGCCGTGGGAGCAGTACGTGGGGCATGGCGGAGTCTCCGACATGGGCACCGCGACGCTCCTCGCGCAGGCCGCCCTTGAACGGGCCGCCGCCGAACGAGTGCAACGCACCCGAGGCATCACCGTGTACGGGGCGCGGTGGCTGCCCTTCCGCGACTACCGGCCCGGTGACCGGGTCCGCGCGCCCGGCGAAGGCGGCGCCCTGGAAAGCCTCCGCGTCCGCCAGGTCGCGCTGTCCCGCAACGCTGATGGCGTCGTCGGCGGCAGTCTGATCCTCAACGACCGGTTTCTCGAGCGAGACATCCGGCTGGCCCGCCGCACCGCGGGCATCGTCGGCGGATCCACAGCGGACGGCGGCTCCGGAGCCCGTCCCGCACCCGACAGCCCGCGGCCGCGCACCCCGGCCGCACCGACCGGTCTCATCGTTGGTCCGGTCGCCTACCTGGATGCGGCCGGTGTGGCTCAGGGGCAGATCACCGCCACCTGGGGCGCGGTCATTGTCGACGTGAGCGGTGTCGCCCTGGACGTCGGCGGCTACCAGGTGTTCATGCGGGTCAACACGATCGGTGAGCCGTGGTTCCTGGTGGCCACGACGGAGGCCGACGACAACTCGGCGACGTTCTCACCGCTGCTCGTCGGCCAGTCGTACGCGTTCAAAGTCCGGGCGGTCAACCTCGGCGTGGTCGGCGCGTTCTCCTCGCAGGTCGCGGTGACAATCCCCGACGACACGACCCCGCCGCCCGTGCCGACCACTCCGCAGCTCGCAACGAGGCTCGGCGTCGTCCACGTCACCTGGGACGGGCTGGGTGTCGGCGCAGCGCCGATGCCGATCGACTTCCTGCGGGTCCGGGTATGGATGCAGAATCCGCTCGCGCCGGGGTGGACCGACATCGGATATCTCGACGCGGCCGGCTCCATCCTCGTGCCGGGCCTGCCGTACGGCGCAGACCGTCAGTTCCGGTTCACGAGCGTCGACCGCAGCGGCAACGAGTCGGCGGCGTCGACGTCGGCGACGATCGCCACGGTGCCGCTCGTCCAGGGCGACGCCGCCAACAGCTCCATCACGACGGGCGCGCTGGTGGCGAACGCGGTCACGGCCGACAAGCTCGCGGTCGGCGCGGTCGAGGCCGGGCACATCTCGGCCGGCGCGGTCACCGCTGGCAAGCTCGCCGCGGTGCTCACCTTGTCGACGCGGCTGGTGGCCGGTGATCCGAGCGGCGCGCGGGTGGAGCTCAACAGCTCGGGCCTGGCCGCCTACAACGCCAGCGGCGTGCAGACGGCCAGCATCGCAGCGTCGTCAGGTGCGGTGTCGATCGTCGGTCAGCTCGCCTCCGGGGTGACAGGCGCCCGGGTGGTGGTCAACCCTGCGGGGGCGTCAGCTCCAGAGATCCGGTTCATTCCCGGCTCGGGCGTGAACGCGTCGAGGATCACCAGCGACGGGTCAATGTATACCGGTGAGGCGACGCTCCTCATGGAGTCGGGCACCAACGCCGCGAACACCGCGACGTGCCGCCTGATCCACGCGGCCGGTTTCTGGCGGGTCGCGATTCACGACCCCTCGACGGGTAATCAGCGCGGCGGGTACGTGATCGCGGATGAGACTCAGGCCCACGTCGGGTGGATCCACCCGACCTCTGGGACGCAGATGTTCCTGTTCTCCCCGGCGGGGACGTTGCATCGCGGTACGTGGCAGATCGGCGGTGTGAACGCCGGGCTCATCATGCTCGATGTGACGATCACTGGTAATGGCACTTACCACATCGTGAACTACGGTTTCACGTTGCTGACCACCCCGAGTTGTGTGTGGTCGGCGCAGCGAGGCGCCGGGGCGACGGGAAGCTCAGCCCCGGCCGACATGTACATCTACACGCGGTCGCAGAGTGCCATCACGTTCCGGAGCCCCAGCGCCCCATCGTCCGTCGTCACGTTCTCCGTGTGGGCGTGGCGTGCCTGATCTGAAGGAGCCGCGCGTGCCGGATCAGTGGCAGGTCACCGACGTGATCGAGACGACCGACAACAGCGGGAAAATCCCCGCGTGGGAGGTCACGCTCACCCGCCTGGCCGACGAGGTGTCGCTGGTGATGTTCCTGCCGAAGATGGCGATCGAGAACGCCGCTGTGACCTACGGGCTGACCTCCGCTGACGAGGCAATCGACGTGATCATGCATCAGGCGGTGCTGAGCATCTACGAGCCGGACACGACCGAGGCCAACCCGTGGCAGGTCAGCGCGGAGCAGGCCCACGCCCAGGTGGCCGAGCAGGTCAAGCGGTGCAAACGCGAACACGCCGCCGTTAAGGTGGCTGCGCCAGCCCGGCGCGCGGCGGCTCGGAGCGCACCGGATGTGCTGGCCCCGCTGCGGGGGCACGTGCGAATCGATCCGGTACGGTGCGCGGCACTGCGCCTGGAAGCAGCAGGGAGTCTCGGTGCATGACGTGGCGGTGGACCCTCAGCGGATCATCGCGGCGCTGCGGCGCCGCATCGACGAGCTGATCTACGAAAACGCGATCCTGGCGGCGGGCGTCGACCAGCTGCAGGCGAAAATTGATGAGCTGACCGGGGGATAGTCGTGCAGGTGATCATTCCGGGCGAGCCGGTCCGGTACGGGTTGCGGCTCGTCGTGTACGCCCCGAATGGTCCCCGCCTGGGAGTGCTGCCGCACCCGCTGGGGTTCGAGGCCGCATTCCCTCTTGATGACGTGTCGTCGCTGAAGGTCTCCTATTCAGCGCACGCCGTGGGCGCGGGCCTGCTCGCGCAGCCGTGCGAGATCGCCGTGGAGTGGTCGACCGGCGGCGCGTGGGTGGAGCCCGCTGACGGCCGATTCCTCCGCATCAAGCGTGGCACCGACCACACCGACCGGACGGGCGTTTTCTCCTACGACTGCCCCGGCTATTCTTGGCAGCTCCGCAAGGTCGTGCTCTACCCGCACGCCGAGATGATCGAGGGCAAACGCCAGTTCGCGGCCGTGAGCGCGGGCGCGATCCTGCGGACCTTCGTCGACGAAGGCCAGGGGCGCGGCGCGGTGCCGGGCCTGAGCGTGGACTTCGACGAGGACACCGACTCGGCCGGCGAGGAGTGGGACAAGGCGCTGACGCTCGCGCTGGAGCCCGGCGTTCCGCTGCTGACGATGCTGATCAACCTCGCCGATCAGGGCGTCATCAACTGGCGGATGAGCGGCCGCGTCCTGCAGGTGTTCAACGAGGGTACCGAGATGGCCGTCGACCAAGCGGCCGGTGCGGCTCCGGTGGATCTGCGGCTCGGACGCGACGTCGACCAGGCCCCGGACGACGCGACGTTGGAGGACGCGGCGTCCTCCATCCTCATCGTGGGTGAGGGCGGCCTGAACGTGGAGGTCACGAACCCTGCCGCGCTGGTCCCGTGGGGCCGATGGGAGACTCACCAGACTCAGGGCGGGGTGTCGGATACCGTCACGATGACGCTCCTGGGACAGTCCGCCCTGGAGCGCGCCGCGCGGGAGCGGGTGCAGCTCACGCGGGGCATTATTCCGCATCTGGCGCGGTGGCT
The DNA here is from genome assembly GCF_040298085.1 of Streptosporangium sp. NPDC001681. Classification (NCBI taxonomy): domain Bacteria; kingdom Bacillati; phylum Actinomycetota; class Actinomycetes; order Streptosporangiales; family Streptosporangiaceae; genus Streptosporangium; species Streptosporangium sp. NPDC001681. Next base: position 57,414 of record NZ_JBEOZN010000013.1, read on the forward strand.
GCCGTTCTCCCACTACGGGCCGGGAGACTACGTGCTCGCCCCTGGCGACGGCGCGGTCATGGCCCCGCTGCGCATCCGCCAGATCACTCTGTCGGTCGGCAAAGACGGTGAGCTCGCGGGCAACTTGGTGTTGAACGACCGGTTCCTCGAGGCCGACATCCGGCGGGCACGGCAGGCTGCGGGGATCCTCGCGGGCGGTGTGGGTTCCGGCGGGTCCGGCGCGGAGCCGGCGCCGGACTCCAGTGGCCGGGTTCCGGCTGCTCCGGTCGGGTTGATCGTGGGTTCGGTGGCGTACCTGGACACGGCCGGGTACGCGCAGGGGCTGGCCACGGTGACGTGGTCGCCGGTCATCGGTGACGTCAACGGGGTCGCGCTCGGCGTCGATGGCTACGAGGTGTACGCCCGCCGCAACCTGGAGGGCCAGCTGTGGGTCATGGTCGCGCAGACCGCTTCCGGTGACACGTCGGCGACGGTTTCGCCGCTGGTCGTGGGCTGGGAGTACGGGTTCAAGGTCCGCGCGATCAACGACGGCACCAAGGGGCTGTTCTCAGCCGTCACCGTGAAGTTGATGCCGGACGACGCGACTCCACCGCCGGTGCCGAGCGCTCCGGAGCTGTCGACGCGGCTGGGTGTGATCCACGTCGCGTGGGACGGCCTGGGGTCGGCGGCCGAGCCAATGCCGTCCGACTTCGAGCGGACGCGGGTGTGGATGCAGGACCCGCTCGCGCCGGGCGCGGTCGTCGTCGGGTCGCTGGACGCTGCCGGTTCGGTCGTCATCCCTGGTCAGCCGTACGGAGCGGATCGGGAAATCTGGCTGACCAGTGTGGATCGGTCGGGCAACGAGTCCGACGAGTCCGAGCACGAGGTCATCGCCACGGTGGCCCTGGTCGACACGGACGTGATCGGTCAGGTCATTGACGGCGCCGAGCACATCATTTCGGGGTCGATCCCGGCGGACGCGAAGATCGTGGCTGGGTCGATCACGGCGGCGTTGATCCAGGCGCTCGCGATCCAGGCCGGGCACATCAGCGCGAACGCGGTCACGGCCGACACGATCGCCGCCGGGGCGATCCAGGCCGGGCACATCGCGGCGAACGCGGTCACGGCTAACACGATCGCGGCTGGGGCGATTACCGCCGCGAAGATCGACGCGAACGCGATCGACGGTAAAACGATCACTGGCGCGCACATCCGGACCGCCGCCACAGGGCGGCGGCTGGAACTGGCCCCGCCGGGCGCGACCTACCCGCAGATGCGCTTCCATCCCGCTTCCGGCTCGAACTACACCAGGCTGCAAACCCGCAACGACCTCTTCCCTGGCGAGGCGACATTCGAGATCACGTCCGGGACAAACTCGGGTGGTACGGCCGCCTCGCAGACCACCATCGCCGCCGGGTACATGCAAATGCAGGTCCGCGACGCCGCCCTCGATGGCGACAACGGCGGCCTCATGGAGCTGACCGAGTCCTACGCCCTGTACGGGTATATGCACAATGCCAGCGACGAGCAGTACTTTTGGTTCGACTCCTCCGGCCGCACCCGCCACGTCGGCAAGTGGTGGGATTACGCCGCTCTCGGGCCGACCGCCGGGGTGCTCGCCGGATCGAAGACCACCTCGCCGGCCAGCAGCGGCGGCAACTGGGACATCGTCGGCTACGGCGCCACGATGATCGGCAACATGGGGCCGGTGTGTGTGATCCGCCGCGGCCTCAGCAGCCCGTCGACGCATGTGCCTAACGGGTCCTGGTACGTCGTGGAGTCCAACCAGTCTTCGTTTCGTATCCATACGTCCTGGCCGGACGGGTTCGCCATCTACTGGTGGAGCCACCGCCATTAAGGAGCGGGTGCCCATGCACATCGCGCGCATCTGGGACAGCGAGCTGTCCTACACCGCTACGCCTCTGGCCGACCAGGTCACCTCCCGCACTCAGATGTCGCCTCCGGCAGCGGACGGGGCTGAGCCGGTGTGGGGTGTCCGCATGGTGCTCGAAGGCATGGAGGGCAGCCACAGTTTCCCGCATTCGACGTTGGAGTGGCGGGCGGCAGAGTACGGCATCGACCCCGATGACGTGGACACGCTGCTGGATGTGATCCTGCATGAGCCATACATGGCCAGCCCTGATGATCCTCTGTCGTGGCAGGATCCAGCCACGGCGGCCTACCTGGAGGCAACCCATGGTTTGCCGACCTGCTGGACGCCGGGCGTGGGCGCATCTGACCGGCTGGCTGCGCATCTTGTCCGCGTCGCGGAAGTGAAGCGGCACCGGGTGCTGTGTGAGCCGGAACCGCGCGAGCAGCGGCAGGCGGCGCTGCTCTACGTCGGGTCGAAGCGGCGGGCAACCCCTGACCCACTGGACCCGATCAAGACCGGCGTGCGCCTGGACCCGATCCGTGTGCAGGCGCGGCGCATGGCGGTGGACTGGATCCGAACGGGGTTCGATGGGCCACGCCTGCCTTCCCGGGCACTCAAGCCGCCTTCCACGTTCGTGGGTGAGCCGCTGCGGGCGACGTCTCATGAATGACCAGCCGCCTGCGGACGTGGCGCTCGCACTCGCGGAGATCCGCCGCCTGGTCGAGGTCGGCTTTGAAAGGACCAACAGCCAGACCGCGTTGATCCTGCAGCGTATGGACCACGCGGACGGCCGCCACGCGGAGTTGGCCAAGCGCGTCGACGCTGACCGTGCTGATGCCGCCGCCCGCGACGAGGCCATGGAGAAGCGGCTCGACGTCGTTGAGCGTGAGTCGGTGACCCGTTCCCAGCTCGCGGATCGGACCCGGCAGATCATCGCGATCGTCAGCGTGCTGGTGACCATCGCTGGCGCGATCATTGCGCTGATCAGCCTGACCAGAGGCTGACCTTTTCCCTGGATCGTCTCGGATGCAGCCCCACCGACTTACAGGAGGTAACACGATGACGCTGGATCTCATCAGCCGCGAGAGCTGGGGCGCCAGGGAGCCGCGCGGCTCCTACGGCCGTCTCAGCTCCACCAGGGGCGTCAAGGTGCACTACACCGGGGGCCATGTGGATCCGGCGACCCTGACGAACCACAGCCGATGTGTGGCGGCCGTGCGAGGCATCCAGAGCGGCCACATGGATGGCAACGGCTGGATGGACGTCGGCTATTCGTTGCTGGTGTGTGGCCACCGGAAGGTGTTCGTCGGGCGGGGCTTGCACCGCGTGCCCGCGGCGAACGGTCCTGGGCTCAACAGCGCCCACTACGCGGTGCTCGGCCTGGTCGGCACCTCGGGTGTGACGGAGCCGCCGGACGCGATGCTGCACGGTATCCGTGACGCGATCGAGTACCTGCGTGAGAAGGGCGGCGCGGGCCCGGAGATCAAGGGGCACCGCGACGGCTACGCCACCAGCTGCCCCGGCGGGCCGCTGTACGCGTGGGTGAAACGCGGAGCGCCTCGACCTACCAGTAGCGGTTCCGCTACTGAACCCATCGTCAAGGAGGAGGACGACGTGCCCGAGATTGTGTCCCTCGGAGCTGGCGAAGACCAGGCTGTCCCGGCCGGCGGCGTGCTCGCGGTGCGCTGGCACACCGAGTTCGTCGACGACACGAAGGCCCACGGGGCGAACGGTGTCGCCGTGCTCGCGCCGGGCTCCCGCTGGGTTCTCTGCGACGCCTTGGTGAAGCTGCGGGGCCTTACCCCTGGCGCTGAGGTCGACGTGGCGTGGTCCCGGTACGACCGGGACGGCAAGACGTTCAAGGATGACGCCTGGTCGCTGACGTTCACCGCTGACCCAGCGGGCCGCGTCGAGGCGTCGGTGGGCGGCCAGTTCGCTCTCAACGGCTCCAACCAGCTGCGGCTGCGGATCCTCAACCCAGGCACGGACGCGGTGATCCTGGAGAAGGTGACCATGGCCAAGGTCGCCATGTTCAAGCGGTAACCCGAACTATCAACTCTCAATTGATAGTTGCCCCTGACCAGCCCATTCGCGGCTGGTTTTTCGCATTTCCGGACCCTCAGGAGGGGCCATGCACGGAGACGTATACAAGGAAACGGCGCCGATCGAGCGGAAGGTCACGGCGGCCACCGCGGCCTCGTATCTGAGCCTCGTCGGGGTCCTGGCGATCCTGCAGACTGCCCAGGCGGACCTGGACCTGATCGCGTGGATGCCGGACGCGATCGAGACACTGGCGGTGCCGCTGCTGCCGGGCCTGGTGACGTACGTGGCCGGCTACCTGGCCAAGCACACGGCACGGCCGGACCTGCCCGACGAGCAGCGGTAGGATCATGATCGTCTCGTGCCCGGAACGACCATCTGGGAGCATCGCGAGACCGTGTCCGTCGTGAGACGGCGCTCTGTACGGTTGGTCCCGGGAACCGGCTGTATCAGGGCCCTGAAGCCCCCGCCGTCTCTTCGGAGACGGCGGGGGCTTTTCGTGTTGTGGTGGGTGTTAGGTCGGCTTGACGGCGCAAGGAGCGTCGTGAGCGGCCTCTCGGCTACTCGGCGGAACGCAGGTCATCACCGCCGGTCGTAGATTTACAAGACCCTGAAGATGCACATCCTCACTGATGCCGTCAGCGCACGATCTAGGTGTCACCATGCGCCTATGACGGTTCCGATAGCGGCGCGGCTCCCTGTGGGAGCCACAGCGATCCGGCGTGACATCTTTGACGGCCGTGTGTGGACGGCTTCACCCCACCGCGTCGTTCACGACACCGGCCATGAACTCGCCCTGGCCTACTGGCCTGGAATCCGAAGTCTCGCCCCGACCACATGGATCAGCTGGTCGCAGAGCGAAGACGCCACAGCGCGCGATGCGGCGATCACTAACCTCGCCGCCCGGCAATGGGAACTGGGCTACTGGACGTGGTGCGAAAGCATCTGGCTCAGCATCCTCACCGAGCACGACTTTTTCAGCGTCAATCTGTTCTACACCCCAGATCATCGACTGAACCGCTGGTATATCAACTTCCAACGCCCCTACCAGCGCACAGCCAACGGGGTCGACACCTTCGACCTGTTTCTCGATCTGGTCGTAGCACCGGACCTGTCCTCGCATGCCTGGAAAGATGAAGACGAGTATCGCCACGCCAGACGGATGGGCGTCATCACCGACGACGAGCATCACCAGGTGCAGGAAGCCCGTGACGAGGTGCTGACGATGATTCAGGACCGCCGCGGGGCGTTCGGCGCCGACTGGTCGAACTGGCGCGCTGACACCTCTTGGCCGATTCCTGTCTTGTCCCCTGACGTGTTGACGGCAGAAGGAGTTGTGAGCACGATATGACGATCAACTGGGCCGACCAGCGGGCGCTCATCCTGGCCCCGCACCCTGACGACGAGGTCATTGGCTGCGGCGGCCTCATCTCCCGAATCAGCGAGGCCGGCGGGGAGGCGCATGTACTGTATGTCACCATCGGCGCGAACGTGCAGCAGGCGGCGGCCGGGTTCTCCACCGAGGCGGAGAACCGGGAGGAAATCGAGAAGGTAGCCGCCCACCTCGGCATCACGTCCTGGCACGTCGCCCTGCCGGAGGCGGCTCAACTGACCCTTGACCAGGTGCAGCGCCTGGAGCTGTCGCGCGTGATCGAGGACACTACGCCGATCTCTCTCACCCGGCTATGTCCCACGCTGATCGCGTTTCCGCATCCGACCAGCTACAACCAGGACCACCAGGCGGTCGCCGAGGCCGCCATCACCGCGCTACGGCCCAGCGACCGCCGCAAGCGGCCCCACCCGTCGTTGGTACTGGCCTATGAGCAGGCCGCCGATCAGTGGCGCATGACGCCCACCGCGCCACCGAACTTCTATGTGACGCTGCAGCCTCGGCATGTGGACGCGAAGGTAACCGCGATGGACCTGTACTCCAGCCAGCGCCGTGAACATCCGCACACCCGCTCGGACGAGACACTACGCAGCCTGGCCACCTTGCGCGGCATGCAGTGCGGCGCGGAGGCGGCCGAGGCGTACGAGTGCATGCGGCTGATGTCGTAGCCGACGCGACTACAGGCTGCCCTGCTCGGGCTGGCCGTCTCGCACCCACGCGTATACGCGGGCGATGCCCTCCTCAATGGTGGTGATGGCCGTCCAGCCCAGGTCCCGCTGGGCGGCGTTCGCATTCAGGGCGCTGCGTTGCAGTTCCCCGGGCCGGGCCGCGACGAAGACCGGATCCACGTCGCGGCCTGCGGCCTGGTTGACGTGCTTGATCAGCTCCAGGACGCTGGTCTCTTGGCCGGTGCCGATGTTCCAGATCCCGCCGCCCTCGGTGGTGGCCGCGGCGATGAACGCGGCGACGACGTCGCCGACGTACACGTAGTCGCGGGTCTGCGCGCCGTCACCGAAGATCGTGGGCTGCTGTCCCCGGTGGGCGCACCCGGCGAAGATCGCGACTACACCGGCTTCGCCGCTCGGGTCCTGGCGGGGGCCGTAGACGTTGCCCAGCCGCAGCGCGGTGTGCTCGGCGCCGTGCAGGCGGTTGAACAGGCCCAGGTACTGCTCCGCGCCGTACTTCGCGGTGCCGTACGGTGCCTCCGGGGCGGGCAGGATTTCCTCCCCTGAGGGGATAGGGGCCTGCACGCCGTACAAGGCGCCGCCGGTGGAGGCGAAGATCAGCTTCGCCTCCACCGTGAGTGCGGCCTGGAGCAGGTTGATGGTGCCACCGATGTTGATGGCCGCGTCGCGGGCCGGGTCGTCCACCGAGACTCGCACGTCGATCTGGGCGGCGAGGTGGAAGATGACCTGCGGCCGGACCTCCTCGACCACGGCCGTGACCGCGTCGGCGTCGGTGATGTCCACCTTCCGCAGGTCAATACCGATGGGCAGTCGGCCGGTGCGCCCAGTTGACAGGTTGTCGATCACTGTGACGGTGGCCCCCCGGGCGAGGAGAGCGTCGGTGAGGTGGGAGCCGATGAATCCGGCCCCGCCGGTGACGAGTGCGTGCATGGTAAGCAGCCTATGGGGGCTCATCGTGGTGGACGGGTGAATCAAGAGAGTCCGGAGGGGAGGGTGGCCGCGCACCTGAACCCGGCCGCCCAGGTGCTGTAGGTCGGATCGCAGGCGATGCGTTCGGTGGTGCGCGTCTGCCAGCGCAGGTTCATCCAGCCGCCGCCGCGCAGGACGCCGTAGCGTCCCTGGGCACGGCGCAGGATCGGATCGCAGTCCACCTGCTCTGCGTACAGCTGGTAGGTGGTGGCGGTCCATTCGCCGACGTTGCCCGCCATGTCGGTGAGGCCGAACACCGAGTCGCCCTGCGGGGAGAAAGCGCCGACCGGTGTGGTCGCCGGGAGTTCGCCGCGTCGGCCCTGCTGCTGGACCCACCAGTGGCGCCAGCCGGTCAGGCCGTCCACCAGTTGGCCCGCCCAATGCTCAGCGCAGTTGACGAGCTCAGGATCGAACTTCTCTCCCCAGGGCCAGGGGTGCCAGGTTGGGCCGTGCGCGGCGTACTCCCATTCCTCCTCGGTGGGCAGGCGACAACCTGCCCAGACGCAGTACGCTTCGGCGTCGGCGCGGGCGATGTGCACCACCGGGTGCTGGAGGCGCCCCGATAGGTCGCTGTCGGCGCCGGCGGGACGCCTCCAGCAGGCCCCGGGACGCTCCTCCCAGAAGGTCTCGCCGTACACCAGGCCGAAGCCGCGCTGCTCGGCCGCCGTCCGGTAGCCGCTGTCCCGGACGAAGGCGGCGAAGGCGGCGTTGGTGACCGGGTGTCGACCCAGCAAGAACGGCGACAGCTGGAGGGGGTGGTCTGGTGTTTCGTCGGCGAACCAGGACCGCGGGTAGGGCTGAGCATCGCTGACCTGGTCCAGATGGCGGCCAGGCGCACCGATCACTACCTGCCCGCCCGGGATGAACACCATCTCGTTGTTCTCGGTGTCGGTCATATCAGCCTCCGGCCAGCGCGGGCAGCACGACGATCTCACTCCCAGGCGGCACGGCGGTGTCCAGGCCGTCCAGGTCGCGGATGTTGTCCTTCCCCACGTAGAGATTCACCCAGCTGGCCAGCCGACCCGGCTCGACCAGAACCCGGGGCTCTAGCTTGGGGTGGGTCGCGACCAGCCACTCGATAGCGTCACCGATCGTGTGTGCGGCGCACTCCAGTTCCCCGTTGGGGATCTCCGCGGCGGTGCGCCACGCCGCGGGGATCACGATGACGGCCATGACGGGGTCAGGCGGCCTGCTGGGTACGGACCTGGGCCACGGTGCGCTCGATGCCCGCGCGCAGCGGCACCAGCGGCATCCAGCCGAGCCGTGTGCGTGCGCGGCTGATGTCCGGGCAGCGCACGTGGGAGTCCTGCTGTCGGCCCGGGACGGTCTGGACAGCGCCGGAGCCGACCACCTCGACAACCAGATCGGCCAGGGCGCGGATGGTGACCTCCTCGTCGGAGCCGAGGTTGATGGGGCCATTTTCGGTGGAGTCGAGCATGGCTATCAGTCCGGTGACGAAGTCCTCGACGTAGCACAGCGACCGGGTCTGGGAGCCGTCGCCGTGCAGCGTCAGCGTCTGGCCGGCCATCGCCTGCCGGATGAACGCCGGGACTACTCGCCGGTCATCGGGGTACATGCCGGGCCCGTACACGTTGAACGGCCGTACCACCCCGATGTTGAGGCCGTGCTGGCGAAGGTAGGAGAACGTCAGCGACTCGGAGAACCGCTTGGCCTCGTCGTAGCACGACAGCGGCGCTGTGGGATCGACGTTGCCGGTGTAGTCCTCATTCTGCGGATGCACGAGAGGGTCACCGTAGATTTCAGAGGTGGAGGCGAGCACGAACCGCGCACCGTTCTTCTTGGCCACCTCCAGCGCGTTGAACGTGCCGGTCGAGCCAGCGCGCATCGTGTCGATCGGGCGGCGCAGCACGACCTCGGGTCCGACCGGGATGGCCATGTGCATGACCGCGTCCACCTGCCCGCAGGTGATCGGGTCGGCGACGTCCTGTTCCAGCAGGACGAAGTTCTTGTCGTTGAGCAGGTTGTCAAGGGCGGGCAGGCGTCCGGCCGAGAGGTCGTCCAGGGCGGTGACCTTGTCGCCCCGATCGAGCAGGGCAGCGCACAGATGGGAGCCGATGAATCCGGCTCCGCCGGTCACCAGAATGTGACGTGACATTGTTTTTCCTTTTTCGTGGGGGATTTCGGAGGGCTTATGGGGGCGGACCACCAGTGGTGGGGACGCGTCGGCGTGAAAGGAAGCTGGTTCCCTGCGGATTCCAGGGGACTTATGGACAGACCGCCAGCGGTGAGGACGCGTCGGCGAGTTCACCGGCGCTGGGTGCACCTCGCGTCGCCGACCACGCCTTGATCAGCACGGGCAGCAGCAGGCCGACGCCGACCGCGTCCCACAGCGCACGGTGTGGTCGCACCCCGCTCGCGAGCTGCCTGGCCTGATCGGTCAGTTCGTGCCAGCGCAGCAGCGCGGTCAGGCTGCGGCGCTGAACCTCAGGGCGGATGGCCTGCGCCAGGCGCAGCGTGTCGAACACGGCCACTGGTTCGATGGCCGGGTAGTGCTGCGCCAGGAGCTTCCAGGTGCGATCGGTGTCGTGGCAGACGATCGCCCGGCCGTGCAGCCGGGCCACCAGCTCCGGCTGGATGTCCTGCAGTGATGGCCCCAGGGCCAGGAAGTCGTTTTCCAGGCCCGGCGGGATGGAGGGGCGCGGGGGGACGAACCGGTCCGGTTTGACGATCGAGTGGTAAGCGTCGCGCGGTTGCAGGCGGCCGTTGATCAGCGGGACAGTCGCGATCTCCACGATCGCTGTGGGCCCGTCGTCGCCGCTGATCTTCACGCCGATGGCGGTCAGTGGCAGCGCACTCCACGGCTGGTCGTACATAGTGCTCCGATCAGGATGGCCGGGAGCCCGCCGGGGCAGGCGGGCTCCCGGCTTGCCCTCTTGGAACCGGGGAGAGGTGTGGTTACGGTTACAAGGGGCTTCTTCAGGTGGTCAGGAATCCCAGGTCACATGCTTCGGTACGCGACCCAGGACCGACCCGCCTCGGCCGCCCGAGCACGAAAGTCGCGCTCTTTGGACGGGCCGGACTGGGCCTTGTACAGGCGGTACAGGGTCCACAGCGCGGCCAGCGCGGTGACAGGCTCCTTGGGAGCGCTTCGCCAGGCGGGTACCTGGCCGATGAGCGCCTCGGCCTGCGATGGGGGGTGGCCGGCCAGGATGAGCCGGGGAACGAGCATGAAGGGGTCGATCCAGGCGGCGCCGCGCGCCGCGAACGCCCAGTCAACGGCGTACGCCTGCTCCCCGCTGATCTGCAGGTTGCCCGGGTGCAGGTCGTAGTGCAGCAGCGTGTTCCCGGCCAGGGCATCGGGTGTGAATCCGCGCAGCGCCGTCTCGTACATGGCCCGGTACAACAGCCCGCCGACTGAGCCCTCCAGCAGGCGCGCGGCCTTGACCTGGAGCCCGACGACATTCCCGGCGACGTCCGGGACACTACCCCCCTGGGCGGGGCACGGGGTGAGCGTCTCGCCCAGGACGGTCACGGTGTCCAGCACACGCCATATGTCCGGCGATCCCGGCGACAGGTCGGCGTCGCGGCCATCGAGATATTCGTACAGCAGCACGATCCACCCCTCCACGTCCCCGCTCCACAGCATGCGGGGCGCGGGCAGGCCGGGCGGCAGGACCGTGCCCGCCCACCGCTCCCGCGCGTACAGGGGTGCGGCGGGGCTGTCTTGCGCGACAGCCTTGACGAACACGCTGCGCTCCTGGGTGCGCAGGTGGGCGGCGAAGCCCGGCATCAGGCCCTTGTCCACTGTTTCGATTTTGAGTGCCAGTCCGACGCGGGCCTCGATGATGTCGCGCGCCTGGACCGGCAGGTCCGACCATTGCAAGGCTCGTTTCAACGCTCAGCTCTCCCTAGGGTCATCGGCGCAGCCCTGGTAGCACTGGCTGCATTCTGTTTTCAGGGTCCACAGCTCGGGGACGACCGGCAGGCCCGTGGCCCGCATGGTCTCGACGGTGACGCCGATGGCGGCCACCCGGTCGGGTGGCGCGTGCTCGGGAATGTCGGTGGGCACGTGGTGGATGAACCGGCCGGCGACCTTCTGGCAGAACTCGGCGTAGGGCCGGGTGTAGAGGATGAAGGTGTGCCAGCCGACGTCTACCAGCTTGGACGGGAACAGGCGCACGTCCGAGTTGCGTCCGCATGCGACGAGGAACGCCAGTGCCTGCTCCACGATCTGCTCGGCGGTCTGCTGGGGGATGTCCTCTTCGCGGGCGACGCGGTCGGTCAGGTAGCCGAACAGCTGGTCGGGGATGAGGGTCCGGGGGTTGGCCAGCTCACCGGCGGTGAGCTGCACGACGACAGCCACGGAGATCTTCCTTTCGTAGGCGGGTGGTACAGCGCGGGCGGCCCGCTGCGTGGAGTCTCCGAGCCGCCGCGCTGCTTTCATGGCTCCCGGTGCTCTTCTGGGCGGGGGACGCGGCCGAGGGCCTCGGCGATCAGACGGGCGGCCTCGTCCACGTCGTTCACCGGGGTGGACGTGACGGTGTTCTGTACGGCGACGCGCAGGCCCGGCTTGATCTTCCAGGTGTAGGTCAAGACGCCGTCGTTTTCACTGACGCACACCGTCACGTCGCCGGCCACATGCAGCCTTGGCCCTTCGGGGTAGCTGATGGCCGGGTAGAGACCGTAGTCGCGCAGGCGGTGACGCAGGCGCTGGAGTGCGTCTGTGCCTTCGACGAACCCGTCCAGGAGTTCGTCCCCCGAGGTTCCGTGGGGTGGAGGGTGTTTGAGATAGCTCGTCTTTCCAGCCGAAGGCAGGGAACAGGCTTCGGTAGGCATCATTCACACTCCTTTCGTCACACATAAGGCGAAACCCCCAAAAAGGGCATGTACGCCAATCTGGGTAGCTACTTCGTGTCCGGTGAGGTCTCACGTGCCATAGTGGAGGCAAGTACGGGGCTCATCCAGAGATCTGATTTGGCCAATACGATTGGCCAAATTGGCCAAATCGACGGGAGGTCGCCATGCCTCGTGAATCGCACGTAGTTGATCCCTCAAAGTCACTCGATAACCTTTTTGGCGCCTCACTGAGGCACTGGAGAGAGCTCAGGGATCTTCGTCTCCAGGAGGTGGCCAAGGAAGTTCTGGTGGATTTGTCGCTGCTCAGCAAGTGGGAGCGTGGTGAAAGGCGCGCTCCGATCGAGACTGTGAAGCGCCTGGACGACCTGTATGACGCCGGTGGCCTTCTGACCTCTCTGCACGAGCTCGTCCAGGTGGCCAAATCCGGGCACAGTCCGGTAGCGGCAACCGCGAACGTGCCGGATCCTGGCGATATGAACGAAGCACGGAGACAGCTCCTCCTGAGCGTCGCAGGAGCAGGCATGTCCGCCTTGCTCCCAGGGTTGGAGCAGTTGCGCACCATCGTGGACAGGCGGCTCGGCGGACCTGACCTGGACACATGGGAAGAAATCGTCTGGGAGCACGCTCACGGGATCGTCTCGCGCCCCTTAGCCGTGTTGATCCGAGACTTGTCGGTAGACCTCCTGACTCTCCAGCAGGCTCTGTCATCCGCGCCCGGCCGCGAAGCAGTCGGCTGGGCCCGCGTGAACGCTCGGCTGACGCTTCTCCTGGCTCATGCGCTCGGTTCTGCCGGACACACCCGCGAGTCGATCCATTGGTGGATCTCCGCACGCAGGGCAGCAGCCCAGACAGATGACCCGGAGTTCATCGCCGCCGCGCACGCGTTCGAAGCGGTTCAGGCCCTATACGAGCGCCGTCCCCTGGCTGTGGTGCTGTCACGTGTGAAAACGGCTCTAGACCTCACCGCTGATCAGCCGGGCCGTGCTGCGGTCAGCGCCCTGGGCTCCCGCGCCCATGCGCTGGCCCTCATGGGCGATCACGATGGTGCACATGCCAGCTTGGCGGCCCAGGCCGAGGTGTTCGCGACGCTGCCCGACAGCGTTACCGGCAACACCATGTCCGCCGAAGGATGGTCGGAGTCTCGGCTACTGCACACTCGATCCCTCGTCCTGACCTTGATCGGTGCCCCATCCGCCTCTGTTGCACAACAGGAAGCGCTCGACTCCTACCCCGTAGGACGTGAGCGACAAGCAACTCAGATCCGCCTGCATCAGGCAGCGTCGGCAGTACGGCAGGGAGACGTCACTGATGGGTTACAACATGCTGTCGCGATCATGGAAAACCTTGGGCCTGGTCGTATGACGCAGTTCGTGCTGCATGTCGCTCATGTCGTGGCTGACGCCGCACCAGCAGGGCAGCAGGCGCAGCGAGCGGTCAGCGACTATCGTGCACATCTCGTACTTACGGCGTCAAAAGGGGACAAATGAGTATTGATTTTCAATGCCTGATCGGGCCAGCGGCCCGCGCAATACTTGATGAAGAGCACGTCGATTTATACCTGCAGATCCACGCCGAGCCGCCCTACCTTTCAGGGCCTCTTTACAGCCGTGAACGATTCACCGAACGCACCGGCCGGCAACTGGAGCGGGACGGATTCTCTTTGGTCTCGGCAAGGTCCGGGGCGGAACTCGTAGGGTTCGCTTTCGGCCTCGGATTTGAAGCGGGCCGGTGGTGGGGCGGAGAAGCTGCTCCTGCTCCTGCCGAAGCAGCCGATCTGCCTAAGTTCGCGGTCATCGAGTTGAACGTCCGTAAGGACTATCGAGGCCGTGGCATAGGCAAGCGTCTCCTTGAAGAACTACTGGCCAGTCAGGGGGCGCGGTACGCGACGCTGCTGGCCAATCCGGAGGCTCCGGCGCACGCCATGTACCGGCGCTGGGGATGGCAGGTGGTGGGCACCGTACGACCGGCACCCGACGCGATGGCTTCTGACGCCCTGATTCTGGACCTCTCCAAGCAGTAGATGACCCCCGCTACGAGGGAGCCTTCAGTGGCAGATCCTCTTCAAGAAGGCGGACCCGCAGTGGGTTCGCGATGAAGCGCATCAGTTCAACGAGGCGGCCTGACTCGTCGCAGTTGACCTGTTCGACTGTGAGAGCCCACGATCCGCGAGCCACCTTGAGCATGGCGGCCTCGTCGTCGTCGGCGGGCCTGGCGCTGACGAGCTGCCGGACGATGGTGGTTGGCGGGCTCTGGGAGAAGGCCAGCGGGTAGTACTTCTCTTGCATGTACACGGGCTGATGTGCGAACGAACCCACCGCTGCTCGCTTGAGGACGGTTTCGCCGACGGGGATGTGCAAGATTCGGGCGACGTCGGGTTCAGCAGGTTCCTCACGGACGCCGGTCAGTAGACGGCCGTCGATCTTTGTGCGTCGGCAGATGGCTTCCCATGTTCTGCGATCGAGCGCGGCGAGGTCGCTGGGCGTGATGTCCACGGTGACGGGCTGGCGCTTTTGGACGATCATGCCTCGGTTGCCGACTCGCCAGATTAGCTGTTCCTCTTTGAGGATCTTCAGCGCGCGGGTGAGCGTCGTCGCGGAGACGCCCCAGCGGTCGAGCAGTACCCGAGTGTGGGGGAGCGGTTCGCCGGGAGGATAGGTGCCGTCGAGGATCTGCTGGCGGAGCTCGTCGGCGATCTGCTCGAAGCGGTGATCGGCGCTCACATCATGATCCTCTCTGGCGTCATTGAACTGAGGGTAGTGCTCTGTGATCGGGGTTCCCACCTGGGCGGTTGACAGCTCTTGGCTGGGTGATGCACCATGACCTTAGTGCTCCTGTTTACAGTTAAACACAGCAGCATCTGATCAACGAAAAGCGGCTCCGCGCCAACGGAGAACCGCCCCTACCCCCACAAACGACGCGGGCCCCGCCGGAGCGCCAACTCCGAACGAGGCCCTGAACACCAGGTCTGCCCTCGCGAAAGGTTCACCAGACCCGATGTCTGACCACATCGTGGCATCACGCCTGCGTGCTGTCACATCCAGCCCTGTCCTCATCGCCAAGCGCCTGCAGGAGCTCGACACGATCGTGCTCACCCGGGCGGCGCTGTGCGTCCGCTCGTCCACGCCGGACGACTGGTACCCCATCACGAAGCTCGCGGACCGCTACGCGGCGGCTGCCGCCATCCAGTGCGAAGGCTGCCCCTTCACCGGCCAGCTCGGGCCGTGCCTGGAGCGGACGCTCCTGCTGGAGCACGGCCGCCCGCGCCACCAGATCGACGGCATCGCCGCAGGCACCACCCCGGAGGAGCGGATCACGCTCAGCTCCGCTGCGCCCGAGCTGGCCGAGGGCGCCGAAGCGGTGGCGGCTTAATGTTCACGAGCCCGGAGCGCGAGCGCCGCCGCCTGCAGGCGGAGCAGGCCCGCATCGCCCGCGAGCAGTTGCGCGACGAGGCGCGGCTCGCCAAGCAGCAGCGCCACGACGACGCCAAGGCCGAGCGTGAGCGCGCCAACGAGCTACGCGCCGAGCAGAAGAAGCGGCGAGGCCGCTCCCGCGACGAGCAGGACCGCAAGGACAGCGAGGACCGGTGGAAGCTCATCGGTGCCCGGTGGTGCCCGCGAGCGCAAGTCGTCGGCCGTCTGGCGGTCATGTCCGTCACCAACCTAGGCGTCAACCTCGTCGCTGTCGGCGGGCAGTACATGGTGTTCATCGCGCTCGGGGTACCGGCGTGGGCCGCGGCCACCGGCGCCGCGATCGTCGAGTCCGTCGCCGTCTACGTCTCCTGGCACGCGCATGTCGCGCTGCGGGAGGGGGATGCGGCGTGGGGCCTGCGCATGAGGTCGTACCTGATTGGTGCGGCAGCTGCCTGGCTGAGCTACACGCACGTGCCGGAGACCCCGGAGCTGTTCGCCGCCTGTTCGCTCATCTCGCCGTGGCTGTGGGCGATGCACTCGCGGCACCTGCACCGTAAGGACCTGCGCGAGGCCGGCCTGATCGACCCGCGCGCGCCGAAGTTCTCCCCGCTGCGGTGGGCCTTGCACACCGGGGAGACGTTCGCGGCGTTCCGGTGGGCCATCGGTGAGGGTGTGCAGTCGCCGCAGACCGCGGTGGCGGTGGTGCGTGAGCGTCGCGCCGTCCGCATGACGTGGGCGTCGGTCGAGGACACCAGGACTGCGGTGATCGCAGCGCAGCGCGCCACGGTGGAGCTGACGCTGACGCACATGGCGGCGCTGACGCAGGAGCTGTACGGCGCGGACCCGGACGCCGTGAAGGCCGTGGAGGAGGCGAAGCGGTTCATCAACCGGGTTGGTGCCGGGCTTGTCCCGCGCTACGTGCCGCAACTCGTCCGCGAGCTGGAGGCCGGGGACGGCGGCGGACCGTCCGCCACGAACGGCGCGGACGGTCCGCACGCGAAGTGGTGGACGAGGATGTTCCGTCCGGCGGGGACGGGCGCGGACGAGAAGGGGGACGGCGCGGACGAGAAGGCGGACGAGAAGCCCCGTCCGCAGGCGGACGAGCGTGCGGACGGGGCGGACGGAAAAGGGGATGAGAAGCCGGACGAGAAGCTCGCCCCGCGCGGACGGCGGACAGGCGGACGGCGGACGAACCCGCGGACCGTCCGCGTCAACAAGGGCGGACCGTCCGCGCGGACGAGCAAGCCGTCCGCAGCTCCGGAAAGCGTGGACGACCTGATGCCGCTCGGCTTGCGCATCGCGGGCGAACTCGAAAAGAGCTCCGTCCGGCTAACCCGCGACAACCTCCGCGCGGCGGTCCAGGCGACCGGACAGCCCATCTCCAACGACCGCACCGGACTGCTGCTGAAGCGGCTGCGCGCCGAGGCCCCGAACGGGCGGACAGGCGCGGACGAAAGCCGTCTGTCCGCGCGGACCGTCCGCGCCGCCAACGGCGGACCGTCCGCCACTCGCATCGAGACGCATGAGCGGATCGTCCAGGCGGACGAGACGCACAACGACACCCCCGGAGAGACGACATGAGCCACGACACGAACCCCGACGCCGTCAGCGAACGCAGCTGCTACATCGGGATCTGGGACTACGCGACCGGTGAACTCGTTGACGCCTGGCTGCTCTACCGGCCGGCCGCTGACCCGTTCTTCGTCCGTATCCCGATGGACGGCTCAGCGGTGCCGCTAAGCGTTCCCCGCGCCGTGCTCCAGCAGGGCATGGACTGGGACGCGCTGTCCCAGGACCTGTGGGCGTACCCGTCGCCGGACGCCAGGTGGGTGCTGTGGACGGTGAAGCGCGGCGGCCTGCGAGAGCGGACGTTCCGCGTCTCCCGCGTCCTGCTGACCGCCGCGCTGAAGAGCATGTACGAGCTGGTGCCACTGGGTAAGGAGGGCGACCGGATCGACTGGGACGACGCCCTGAAGGCCCTGCTGAAATCGTCGTGAAATTCACTGTCCGTGATCGGGCCTCGGAGGCGGTTCACCTTCCCGGGGCCACCGACCAGGCCCGATTCGAGGCCCCCACGCGCGGCCGCGCGCAGGCGCCCGCGAGCGGGCGCGCGAGGGCACCCTACCTGATGTCACAGCCTGTAGCTAGTTGAGGAGTACCCAGTGGGCCGCAAGACCCCCTCGTATCAGCGCCGAGAGAAGGAGCTCCACCCCTCGGTGGAGGCCGCTCCGACTCCTCGCCGGGGGCTCGATCTAGCGCTGTACGGCCTGCAGGCCGCGCTCGCCGATCTGGAGCGCGTCGACCAGGGCGCCGCCGACATGGCCCGGTCGAACATCGCCAACCAACTCGTCACCGTGGCCCTCCACATCGACCAGCAGACCAAGGACCGAAAGGAGAGCGCGCCGTGATCCCGGACATCGTTTCGCCGTTCGCTCCCGCCGAGGTCGAGCAGGAGGCGGCCGAGGCCGCCGAGCAGCTCGCCGAGGTCGTGCAGCTGCGGAGCGAATCCGCGGCGGTGGCCACGGCCGCGCCGCAGCGCCCTGCAGGTGGGCTGCTCGCTCGAGCGACTTACGCGAGTCGTACGACTGTCGCTCGGGCGGTCGACGCCGCCGCCGGCGTCCGGGGCTACGCCGTGGTGCTGGGCGAGCATCTGCCGTCGCTGGCCGAGCTGGTCGAGCAGTACAAGACCGTGCCGTCCGTGCCGCGCGAAATAGCGGCGCTGTTCTGGGCCTACCGGGGGTACGGCGTCGTCGCGACGTCGCTCACGGCGGCCGCGCACACCCTGCTGTGGCTTATCTGGTATCCGTCGCGCCTCGTCGTGGCGACGCCGCCGCGGCTGCCGTCGCTGGGTGAACTCGTCGCCCAGTACGGTGCGGCGCCCCTCGACTCGCTGGTGCTGCGCAGCCTCTACCGCGCGTACGGGTTCGGCCTGGTCGTCCCGGTCAACGCCGTGGTGCAGCCGCTGCTGTGGATCCTGCGTTACCCCGCGCGGCTGTCCGTGGCCACCGTGCACACCCTCATTGCCGTTCTGCTGTCCCTCATCTGAGAGAGGTCCCCCTCATGCTCGTTGCCATCCTCGGCGGGCTCGCCTACACCGCTGTCCTGATCTGCCTGGCGCTTCCGCTGCGCCGCTGGAAGGTCGACAAGCTGGTCGCTGCCCTGGTCGTCGCTGCTGGGCTCGGCCCGGTGTTCCTCATCGTGTGGCTGGTCGGCCTGGTGACCAACACCACGACGATCATCGTCATCGGTGTGATCGCGCTGTGCCTGCTGCTGTGGGTGGGCCTGCACTACGTCAAGGACGCTAAGGACGGCACGGTCGACCAGCCGCTCCGTGGCCTGGCGCTGCTGCCACTGCTCGTCGTGGTGATCATGACGGGGACGGACACGTTCGGCTTCCTCATGGAGCAGGCCGAGAGCGGCACCGACGCAATCATGTCGCAGGTGAAGTGATGATCTCGTTCCTGCTGCTGGCCGTGGTGGTCTCGCTCATCGGCGGCCTGATCTTCCGGAAGGACGCCCGCGCTGCGGCCAGCGGCGCGTGGCGGTCCGGTAGCCGACAGGCCGCCCAGGAGTTCCGCGCGGGCTACACCGCGACCCGCAGGCGCTACACCCAGGCGCAGATGTACCTGCGGCGCGACAGCCCAGGGTGGAAGGACCCCCGCCGCTGGGCGGCCGCGCTACTCAAAACCTGCGGGTGGGGCGCGGTCGCGGTCGGCGGCACCGCGTACGGCGGATACCGCACGGTCGTAGCGGCCAAGCGGGTCGGCCTCACCGCGTGGAAAGGCGGCCGAGACAACTACCGCGCATACAAGAACGCGAAGCCGTTCGAGGTCGAGGTCGTCGAAGACCCGAACGTCGAGGTGGTCGTCGAAGTGGTCGACCCCGCCCAGCCCCCGCCTGAACCTCAGCCCACTCCGAAGCCTGACCCGGCTCCGGATCCCACCCCCGAAACAGACCCCGAACCGCAATCACAGCAGGAGGACCCCGACATGGCATTCACCGGCGAAGCAAGCGGCCTGGCTACCCTCCGCAGCCTCTTCGAGGAGGCGGCCGCCAGCGCTGGAAACGACGTCGTCGCGATCGACGGCATCCAGTCCGACCAGCTCAGCAAGCTCGCTGACGACGGCGCGATCCTCACGCAGATCGCCGCTGTGTCCGAGACGGCCAGCCTGTACGCCCAGCAACTGCAGGGCGTGGTCGACGCGATCGACGAGCTGACCAACGGCTGACGGTTCGAGTCGCTGCCCGCCCCGCCAGCACCGGGGGCGGGGCGGGCAGCGGCTCAATCCGCCAACCTCCCCTCGACGAGGAAGAACACGATGACCACGAAGGACAACGCCGCGTCGCCTCCGGCGGCCGACGACAACCAGGCCCGTAAGGTCGCGGTCCGGAAAATCGCGTGGCGGCAGCGTCACGCCGTCGTCAACCTGCTGCCGCTGGCGTGGATGGCCGGTCTGCAGAGCGTCGCCGCGCTGATCGCGGTGGCCGCTGTGGTGCCCTGGGTGAAGGTCGCAGCGGTGTTCGTCGCCATCGCTTCGGTGCTGATCTGGTTGGAGCGCCGCGGCGGCAGCCCGTACGCGGCCGCGCTCGTCGCTGGGGTGCTGTGGCTGATCCCCGCGTACCTGTGGGGGCCGTTCGGCTGGACCGCGTTGACGCTGTGGCTGGCCGGCCCGCTCGTCGCTGCTCCGTTCCTACGTGAGCACCAGACCCGGTTTCGGCACCGGCCCGAACCGAAGCAGCCCGCCATCGTCGTCGAGGAGCCGAAACCTGAGCTGGAAGCCGGGCCCGCACCCGAGCAGGTCAAGTACAACGAGCTGGTCATCCCGAACAACCCGGTGTTCGCCGGCACCCGCTTGGACACGCCGGAGGCGGTACCTGGCGGGTTCGTCGCGCGGATCATCGGCGAGCCCGGCAAGACGGAACTGTCGAAGCTGGAAACCGGTAAGGGGACGGTCGCCTCCGCGTGGCGAGGCCGCCCTGACCAGGTGACGATCGAGGAGACGCCGGAGGGCGACAACTCGCAGGCCATGCTGACGGTCATCACTCGCGGCGACAACCTGCAGCAGATCCGGTACCTCGAGGACGACGGCGCCGGAATCGACGTGAGGACGGGCATCGCCCGCGTCGGGTATTTCAACGACTTGCGGCCTGCTCACTGGTCGTGGTGGACGGCGTCGGGCGGCGCGCAGATGGGCTGCAACTGCGGAACCACCGGCACTGGAAAGTCCGGGTTCGGTGGGCTGAAAATCTGCCTGGCGCACGGGTGCCCGCTCATCGCGACTGTGCTGCTCGACGCGCAGGACGGTTCCAGCCAGCCCGATTGGAACAACAAGACGCACCGCTACGGCGAGGGCGTCGAGCAGGTGTTCGCTGAGCTGCAGGCCCTGGACTACGTGGCGGGTCGCCGCGCCCACTACATCTCGCACGCGCAGTGGTCGGACAGCCAGGGACGTGAGCGCATCGGGAAGCCGTACCTGCTGCCCGGTGACCCTGACCTCGGCGGCATGGTCCTGATCTACGTGCCCGTTGAGGAGGCGCCGCTGCTGTTCCAGGACGAGGTGTTCGGACCTCGGGCGATCAAGCTGCTGGCGCCGGGGTCGAAGACGTACCGCAAGCCGGGCATCAGCCTGGACATCTACACGCAGAACCTCGACCTGGGCGAGCTGGGCCGCAGCCGCGCGTTCCGCGCGAACATCTCCGGGGGTGGCAGCATCGCCGCGTTCCGCACGGGCACCTCAACGGACCACAAGATGGTGGGCCTGGCCAGCGACCCGTCGAAGCTGCCCGAGTACTTCCCGAACGGCGCCAAGACGCACGGCTTGGGCTACCTGCGTGGCCTGGACCGCCGTCAGGCGACGATGCGGACGCTGATCCCGCGTGATCAGTTCGCCATCGCGTCCCGGCCAGCGTCCGGTCGGTTCGACGACATCACGCTCGGCTTCTACGACGAGTACGCCGCGACGCTGAAGAGCGGCCGGAAGGCGGCCGCGGTGCAGGCCGCTCCGGTGCGGGCCACGTCAGGTGATGTGCAGGCCGCCCTGGAGGAGGCGCTCGCCGCCGCAGACGGTCCGCTGGATTTGGGGTCGATCGTCGCGGTGTGCGGCCAGCGGATCCAGGGCTGTTCGCTCGGTGAGATCAAGGCCGGGCTGGCGGCGCTGGAGGCCGCCGGGCTGGTGTGGCGCTCCGGGTCGACGTACTCCTACGTCGATGAGGGGAGGTGATGCGGCTGCCGTTGTGACTGACCGCTGTTCATGCCCTGGGCCGTCCTTCTCTTGGTCGGGTCCGGCCGGCCCAGGGCTCCTCGAAGAGGAGATACCACCATGGCATTACCACCGAAGGTGACGGAAGAGATCGGGCCGTGGCCCGGCGAGGAACCCCCCGCTGCCTGGCGGGAGCCTGCGAGTGTCCGCCGCGAGTACGACGCCATTCTGGCCAAGAAGGAGAGTCATGATCGTCAGCGGTGAGCACGCCGCCCGGGTCGACGTCCGGCAGCTCGTCGTTGTCATCGACGGCGAGAAGTTCGACGCCCGCGCTCAGCAGCGGATCATCGCGTTGCGGTGGGCGATGGAGTGGTGCGGGCCTGCGGCGAGCGTGGATGCCGTGCTGAAGGCGGCCCGCGAGTTCGACAAGTACCTGAGGTAGAAGGAGTTCAAGCGGTGAGTATCAGGATCGGCCGGATGGGCGAGTGGACCGCCAACTTCGTCCCGGTGGTGTGTGCCTGCGGAAACTCCGATGGGTTCGTCAACATCGTGTTGGACGGCGGGAACGTGTCGGGTGAGTGCGAGGTGTGCGGCGCCACGGTGCGGCCGAGTAAGGCCTGAGATGGTTCGTCGTTGCCTCGCCTGGTTCTTGCCGGGCGGGGCAACCCCTCCTGGTGGAAGGTAGTTCGATGGCCGTGAATCGTGTTGCGTCCCCGGTGGCCGGTCGCCTCTGGGCGTGGGTGGGGTGCGCGCTAGTGGTGCCTGCGTGGTGGTGTGCGGTGCAGGTCGCTGCCCTCGGGTTCGGCCTGGTGGGGCGTGAGGGTCGGCTGGTGGTGCCTGCGGTCGTGGTGGTGGTCTGCGCGGCCCTGTGGTGGCTGGAGCGCGTCGGGGGCGGTGCGGCGGGGATCGCGATGACGGGCGGCATGGTGTGGCTGCTGGCGTCGCTGTGGTGGGGTCCGCTGGGGGCGGTGGTGCTGGTCGCGTTGAGCGTGGGGCTGGTTGCGGTGTTGGGGTGGTTCGCAGCGCTCACTAAGTGATCATGGAAGTGTGATCCGCGAAGGGGCGGCCAGACCTGACGGCCGAGCCTTCGACAACCACCGAAGCACCTCCAGTAGCGGCGCCGCTCGCCCGAACAGCGTCACGCTGGCTCTGGATAAGGCAGACCAGCTCTTCGATAGAGGGCCCACCCCGGACGTGCGCGGCGCGTGCAGCCTCAAGGACGGTGAGAGCGTCACGACGAGCTCGGGCGCGAGCGAAGATGCGGCCTGCGGCGGTCAACGCTTCAGAACGAGTTACCACCTCACCATTATGCGTCTATTGCGTCTATTGCGTCAGATTGCAATATATGCGCCAGTTGCGTCGAAAAAATTTCGAGGTGCGGCCAGTGGTCCGGAAGACGATCATTCGGGCGCCCTTCTGGCTGGTGGCCCTACACTTGCGCGAGCAGATTCAGGGCGGAGGGCGGCGGCGTGCAACCGGAAAAAAGCGGGGTCCCTGTTACCTGTTTAGACGCAGTGCTTGAACGCATCACCTACGCCAACGAGGAGAGCGGCTACACCATCGCCAGGGTGGCCGTCGATCGCTCCAGCGACCTGCTGACCGTGGTCGGGCCGCTGCTGGGAGCCCAGCCCGGCGAGTCACTGCGGCTGACCGGGCGCTGGACCTCCCACCCCAAGTACGGCAAGCAGTTCGAGGTGTGGTCCTACGCCACCGTGCTGCCCGCCACCGTGCAGGGCATCCGGCGCTACCTGGGCTCCGGGCTGATCAAGGGCATCGGGCCGAGGATGGCCGAGCGGATCGTCGAGCACTTCGGCGTCGAGACCCTGCAGGTCATCGAGACCACCCCCGAGCGGCTGGTCGAGGTCCCCGGCCTCGGCCCCAAGCGGACCAAGATGATCGGTGTCGCCTGGGAGGAACAGAAGATCATCAAAGAGGTGATGATCTTCCTGCAGGGGGTCGGCGTGTCCACCTCGATCGCGGTCCGGATCTTCAAGCAGTACGGCGACAACTCCATCACCGTCGTCAAGAGCGAGCCCTACCGGCTGGCCGACGACGTGTGGGGCATCGGTTTCAAGACCGCCGACACCATCGCCCAGGCCGTGGGCATCCCCCACGACAGTCCCGAGCGCGTCAAGGCGGGCCTGCGCTACACCCTTTCCCAGGCCGCCGACGACGGCCACTGCTACCTTCCTGCGCCCAACCTCGTCGCCGACGCGGTGAAGATCCTGGAGGTCGCCGCCGAGCTGACCACGCGCTGCCTGCAGGAGCTCATCGCCGAAGAAGGCGTGGTCGCCGAGGAGATCCCGGTCGGCGACGGCACCGTCCCCGCGGTCTACCTGGTGCCCTTCCACCGCGCCGAGCTGTCCCTGGCGGGCGCCCTGCGCACCCTGCTGACCTGCGAGCACGACCGGCTGGGGGTCTTCGGCTCCGTCGACTGGGACGTCGCGCTCAAATGGCTGCGCACCCAGACCGGCGCCGACCTCGCCGAAGAACAGGCCCACTCGGTGCGGCTGGCGCTGACACAGAAGGTCGCGGTGCTGACCGGAGGCCCGGGCTGCGGCAAGAGCTTCACCGTGCGCTCCATCGTCACCCTGGCCCGGGCCAAGAAGGCCAAGGTGATCCTGGCCGCGCCCACCGGCAGGGCGGCCAAGCGCCTGGCGGAGCTGACCGGCCACGAGGCCACCACCGTGCACCGGCTGCTGCAGCTACGCCCCGGCGGGGATGCCACCTTCGATCGTGACAACCCCCTGGACGCCGACCTGGTCGTGGTCGACGAGGCCTCGATGCTGGACCTGCTGCTGGCCAACAAGCTGGTCAAGGCCATCGCCCCGGGCACGCACCTGCTTTTCGTGGGCGACGTCGACCAGCTGCCCTCGGTCGGCGCCGGCGAGGTGTTGCGCGATCTGCTGGCCGCCGAGAAGGAGATCCCCCGGGTACGGCTGACCCACATCTTCCGCCAGGCCCAGGAGTCCGGCGTCGTCGTCAACGCCCACCGGGTCAACACCGGCCTGCACCCGGCCCTGGAGGGCATGAGCGACTTCTTCCTGTTCCCGTGCGAGGAACCCGAGGAGATCGCGGCGCTGACCGTGGACGTGGTCACCAACCGCATCCCGCGCAGGTTCGGCCTCAACCCACGCCGCGACGTGCAGGTGCTGGCCCCGATGCACCGGGGCGCGGCCGGGGCGGGCAACCTCAACCACGTGCTGCAGGAGGCGCTGACCCCCTCGCGTGAGGGCATGCCCGAGCGCCGCTACGGCGGGCGGGTCTTCCGGGTCGGCGACAAGGTCACCCAGCTGCGCAACAACTACGAAAAGGGCGCCGCCGGGGTGTTCAACGGCACCGTGGGCCTGGTCGTCGACATCAAGCCCGACGAGCACAAGCTGACCGTGCTGACCGACGAGGACGAGAAGGTCGAGTACGCCTTCGACGAACTGGACGAGCTGGCCCACGCCTACGCGGTGTCGATCCACCGCTCCCAGGGCAGCGAGTACCCGGCGGTGGTGATCCCGCTGGCCACCAGCGCGTGGATGATGCTCCAGCGCAACCTGATCTACACCGCGATCACCCGGGCCAAGAAGCTCGTCGTCATCGTCGGCTCCCGCCGCGCGCTGGCCCAGGCGGTGCGCACCCGTGGCGCCGGGCGCCGCCACACCAGCCTCACCCACCGCCTGCGCCGGTCCTAGGGGGCGGTTTCCGCCAGGTCGGTGACGCCCAGCAAGCGGGCCAGGGCCTCCTGCCCGGCGGCGGTGACGGCCAGGGCGCGTCCCGAGCCGATCCGGCTGACCCAGCCGCGCTCCAGCGCGGTCGCGCAGAGCACGGCCCCGGCGGTGCCGGCCAGGTGGTGGCGGCGCTCGGTCCAGTCCAGGCAGGGCCGGGCCAGCAGGCGGCGCCCGCCGACCGGCAGGCAGACCCCCAGCTCGGTGGCGAACCATGACAGCCCGGCGTCGCTGAGCGCGAAACCGGCGTCCTGGCGCAGCAGACGGCGCGCGACGAGCGCGTCGGTGATCATCACTCCGAGCCGCCCGGCCAGGTGGTCGTAGCAGGTGCGTGCGGCCGCCAGCGCCCGGGTGGCGCTCGCGGCGCGCAGCGTGGCCGGCCGCGCACCGGCCTCGGCGCCGGCGTGGGCGGCCAGGTCCTCGATGAGCTGGGCCACGCCCGGCCCGGCCAGGCGCACGTACCGGTGGCGTCCCTGCCGCTCCTCGGTCAGCAACCCGCCGCCGATGAGCTGCGACAGGTGCTCGCTGGCGGTCGAGGCCGCCACGCCGGCGTGGGCGGCCAGCTCTCCGGCGCTCCAGGCGCGCCCGTCCAGCAGCGCCAGGCAGAACCTGGCGCGCGTGCCGTCGGCGAGCAGGGCGGCCAGCGCGGCGAGCGGGACCGGGGGAGTGAGAGTCATGTGCCCATCATCGGCCCGGGACGCTTCGGCGCCGGCCGAAGCCTCCCTCTTTCCGGCTCCGGGCCCCGCCGTGGCCAGGCCGCCCACACCTGACTCCCGGTCAGGATTTTTCCTACTTTAGGAAGAGACCGAAACGTTACCAAACCGGTCGCAACCATGCCCAGTCACCATGCATCTCCTATTAGTGTTTTTAAGGGTAGTTTGCTGTAGTGGGGGAGAGAAATTGTGCTGACCGTGGAACGCCACAGGACGCCACTGGCCGCTCTGGCCCTGGCGACCGCGGCGGTGCTGGCCACCGCCTGCTCTACCGGGGCGGACACGAAGGCTCCCGTGGCCGGGCCGGGCGCCGCGGCGCCCAGCACCCCGGCCGCGCCGGAGATAAGGATCAGCCCCGCCGAGGGCAGCAAGACCGTGCGCCCGAACAGGAAGGTCGTCGTCAGCGCCTCCAGCGGCGCGCTGGAGGAGGTCACCGTCGAAACCGGCGGCCAGGTGCTGGAAGGCGACTTCGACGCCGAGCGCACCAAGTGGACCTCCACCACCCCCATGATTCCCGCCAGCGACTACACCGTCTCGGCGCGCGCGGTGGACGGCACGACCGCCAGCAGTTCCTTTCGGACGCTCAAGCCCGAGCGTGAACTCGAGGTCGCGGACGTGACCCCGGCGATCAAGGGGGAGAAGGTCGGCGTGGGGGCGCCGATCATCGTCACCTTCAACCAGCAGATCGCCAACAAGGCCGGGGTGGAAAAGGCGCTGAAGGTCACCTCGGAGAAACCCTCCCAGGGAGCCTGGCGCTGGATCAACGACACGACCGTGATCTACCGCACCGCGAAATTCTGGCAGCCCCACCAGAAGGTGACCTTCACCGCCCGCCTCAAGGGCGTCCAGGGCGGCAAGGACATGTACGGCGTCAAGGACATGACCAAGGTCATCCACATCGGCGCGGCCCAGATCGCCACGATCGACACCCGCAAGCACAAGATGATCGTCAAGCGTGACGGCAAGGTCGTGCAGACCATGCTGATCAGCGCGGGCAACGCCAGCACCCGCGAGTACACCACCACCAGCGGCATCCACCTGGCGATGGGCAAGGCCAACCCCGAACGCATGATCTCCCCCGGCCGCAAGAAGGGCGATCCCGGCTACTACGACCTGATGATCAACCACGCGGTCCGCTTCTCCAACAGCGGCGAGTACGTGCACGCGCTGAACAACGTCTGGGCCCAGGGACGCCGAAACGTCAGCCACGGCTGCATCAACTCCCGCCCCGACCAGGCCAAGTGGTACTACGACCAGGTCCAGCGCGGCGACGTGATCACCATCACGGGCACCGACCGCGAGATGGAGTGGAACAACGGCTGGGGCTTCTGGCAGATGCCGTACACGCAGTGGAAGAAGGGCAGCGCCCTGGCCTGACCCCGCACCGGCGCCGTCGGCGCCACCCGCGTACCCCGGATACGACGGTGGCGCCGGCGACGAGCGGGTACTGCGCCTGAGCAGCTTCCCCGACCTGCTCGATCACTTCTGATCTCGCACCGGGAAGGCTAGAGCAAGGTGAGCTGGGCCTGGCGCGGCAGCGCCAGCGGCAGGGGCTGCTCGGGCCGCACCGGCCCCATGCCGTAACGGGCGGCCAGGTGCAGGACCTGGTCGGTGACGCGGCGCACATAGCCGGCCTCGGCATCGGCACTCCGGGCGTACAGCTCGCCGTAGCGGGGGGCCAGCGCCGGATGGTGCTCACCCAGCCAGGCCAGATACCACTCACGGGCACCCGGAGGCAGGCGCAGCACGTGCGGGACCAGGCTGACGGCCCCGGCGTCGGCGACCCGGCGCACGGTGGCCGCGAGCTGGTCGGGGGAGTCGGTCAGCAGCGGCAGGATCGGCGCCATCGCCACCCCGCACGCCACCCCCCGCTCGTTCAGCTCGGCCACCAGCTCCAGGCGCTTTTGCGCGCTGTGGGCGCCGGGCTCCACACTGCGGCGGATCCGGTCGTCGACGAAGGCGATCGAGACGACCACCCCCGCCCCCGGAGTGGCGGCCAGCAGCTCGGCGTCGCGCAGGATCAGCCGGCTCTTGGTGTGCACGGTGAACGGCGCCCCGGCCTCGCGCAACGCGGTGACCAGGCCGGGCATCAGCCGGTAGATGTCCTCGGCACCCTGGTAGCAGTCACCGCCCACCCCCACCGTGACATGCTCGCCGTCCCAGCGCGAGGCCAGCTCCGCGCGCGACCGCCGCACGATGTTGGTACGCACCACGATCCGCGAATCGAAGTCACCACCGGCGTCCAGCCCCAGATAGCGATGCCCCCGGCGCACCGAGCAGTAGCGGCAGGCCTGGGCACACCCCCGGTACGGGCTGATGCTCCATCCCTCGGGCGTGCGCTCCAGCGCGGTGCGCGCCTGCACCTCGTAGCAGGTCAGCGCCCCGTGCACCCTGACCAGCGCGGAGCGCTCGATCCGCGGCCTGGCATCGGGCGGCACGGCGAGCAGGGAAGGCGCGTCCCATCGCATACGGCTCAGTGGAACACGCTTTCGACACCACTCGCAAGTGGACTCCGGACGCGGCGCGGGCACCGCCGGCCGGATGAAATGATACGTTCGTACAGATTTTGGGGGAGTGGTCATGGCGTGGTTGATCCTGGCTGGGGCGATCATCGCCGAGATCGTGGCGACCACCGCCCTCAAACTGAGCGACGGCTTCGCCCACAAAGGCTGGGCCGCCCTGGTCGTCGCCGGCTACGCCACCGCCTTCATCCTGCTGGCCCAGGCGCTGAAACTGCAACTGGAGGTCGGCACCGCCTACGCGGTCTGGGCCGGAGCCGGCACCGCGGCCATCGCCGCGATCGGCGTACTGTTCCTCGGCGAGACGATCAGCCTGGCCAAGATCGCGGGCATTGTCCTGATCATCGGCGGAGTCGTGGTACTCAACCTGGCCGGCAGCCCCCACTGACACCCGGCCGGAAATAACGCCTCGCCCGCTGCGGAGCACCTGGCCTACCCTGGCCCGGTGCTGAAACCCACCTACCCCATCCGGACCGACCGCCTGATCCTGCGCCCCTACACCCCGGCCGACCTCGACGCCCTGCACGCCATCCAGTCACTGCCGCAGGTGACCCGCTACCTGTACTGGGAACCGCGCAGCCGGGAGCAGACCGGCGAGGCATTGCAAACCAAGATCACCCAAACGGAGCTGCTCGAGGAGGGGCAGATCCTGACACTGGCGGTGGAACTGGCCGCCACCGGCGAGCTGATCGGCGACGGCATGCTGATCTGGCACAGCCTCACCCACCGCAGCGGGGAGATCGGCTACGTCTTCCACCCCGCCCACCACGGCAAGGGGTACGCCACCGAGACGGGCCTGGCCCTGCTGGAACTGGGATTCGACGGCCTTGACCTGAACCGGATCATCGGACGCCTGGACGCCCGCAACGAGGCCTCGGCCCGCGTGCTGGAAAAACTGGGCATGCGCCGCGAGGCACACCTGGTCGACAACGAGATGGTCAAGGGCGAATGGACCAGCGAGCTCGACTACGCGATCCTGCGGCGGGAGTGGCGCGCCCGGCAGTGACGCCCCCCGCCCCCAGTTGAAGAACGCCCGCCCGCAGGGCACCATGTCTGCGATGACCATCCTGCATCTGGCCCTGGCCGCCGACTGGGACGCCGCCCTGCGGGCGGGGGAGTACCGCGTCTCCACCCTCGGCCGCACCCTGGACGAAGAGGGCTTCATCCACGCCTGCGCGAGCCACGAACAGCTACGCGGCGTGGTGGAGCGCTTCTACCGCGACGTCACCACCCCCCTGGTGCTGCTCAGCGTCGACCCGAGCGGACTGGACGTGCGCATGGAGGTGCCCGCCGACTCACCCGAGGCCTTCCCGCACATCTACGGGCCGCTACCGGTCACCGCGGTGACCTCCGTCCTGCCGTTCGCCCCACCCGGCCTCGGCCCGCACCATCCGCACGACGCCGACCAGGCCGACGCACCTCGAACGGAGCCGTAACAGCAGTAAGCTGCGCGCCATGACCGACGTACCCGGACCGACGATCCGCACTCTCGACTCGACGGTCGTCTACACCAACCCCTGGATGAGCGTGCGCGAGGACCGCATCGAACGCCCCGACGGCTCCCACGGCATCTACGGCGTGGTGGACCAGATCGACTTCGCCCTCGTCCTGCCCATGGAGAACGACGGCTTCCACCTCGTGGAGGAGTACCGCTACCCGGTGGGGCGGCGCACCTGGAACTTCCCCCAGGGCGGGGTCAAGGACAGCCCCTCGCCCCTGGTCACGGCGCACACCGAACTGGCCCAGGAGACCGGCCTGCGAGCCGCCTCGATGACCCACCTGGGCCGCCTGGACAACGCTCACGGCACGACGGGCCAGCACTTCGACGTCTTCCTGGCCACCGACCTGACCGCGGGCACCCCCGACCGCGAGCACACCGAGCAGGACATGCGCCAGGAGTGGGTCTCACGGACGGAACTGGAGCAGATGATCCTGCGCGGCTCGATCACCGACAGCGGCTCGATCGCCGCCTACACCATGTTCCTGCTGCGCGGGGCGGCCTGACAGCCCGGCGAGAGCCGGCGGGGCCGTCGCCGATCGGCCGCACGACGGCTCGACCGCCGCGGGGACGCCGCCCCCGAAGAGCAGCCGCGATCCGGTCGTTTCCGGCACGCACGCGATGACCTTGTGACGATACGCTCGACTCATGTCGAACCCGATCGTCATCCTCCTTTTGACGGCGGTCGTCGTGGCGGTGGTCATCGCCCTGATCGTCCTTACGGTGCGGGCGGCACAGCACCCCAGAAACACCCTGGTCGGTGGTGGGGTCGGCCCTGAACTCGTGGAACGGGTCCTGGAGCTGAAAGCCACCGGCCAGATCGACCAGGCCGTCTTCCTGGTCCGGGGCGAGACCGGGATGAGCCACCGCGCCGCCGCCCGTTTCGTCAGGAAGCTCACGCCGCCCCCTCCGCCCTGACCTCCCCATCCAGACCTCCGGTCTCGAAGATCTCGCCCGGAGCGACGTTGAGCGAGTCGGTCCACCAGGTGCCGCCGGTTGCGTGGGAGCCGTTGCGCGACAACACGCGGACCCGGTGCCCGTGCAGGTGCATAGGGTGGTCGATGAGGCTGCGATTGACTGCGATTGACGATGCGAACCTTGATCTGCTCGCCCTCAGCCACCATTGGATGTGGGCGTTTGCGACTCCACCTGGCCGACACCGAGCGTGAAGTCGACGATCGCCGCGGTGAAAACCTCGGGTTCTTCGAGATGCCCCAGGTGACCACTGTCTTCCAGCAGGACGAACCGAGAGTGGGCGATGCCCTCGTGCAGCAGCCGCCCCCAAACGGGTCCGCAGATGAAGTCGTGGCCTCCGCTGATGACCAAGGTGGGCGCGGTGATGTCGCGAAGTCGGTCGCGGCTGTCGAAGGGCTCCTCCTGCGCGCGCATCGGGGCGACCCACGCGCGCAAGACAGCCCGGATGGGGGCCAGCTCGGATTCGTGGGCCCAGTAGTCGGCGAAGTAGGCGGGCAGAACGGCACGCAGACCCTGCGTGCAGGATTCGTTGTCGGTGGCGGCCAACGCCTGCCGGAAAGCCTCCGGGATGCCGGCCGCCTCAGGCTGGTCGGGGTGACGCTCTGGGAGGTGGTCGAGGTTGCTGAGCGCCTGGTTCCAGAACTCTTCCCCGGTGCGTGGCGAGGTGTCGTACAAGATCAGGCCTGCCAGGACGGTGGGGTGGCTCAGCGCGTAGCGCTGGGCCACGAATCCGCCGTGGGAGTGGCCGAGCAGGAACACTCTTCGCGCGCCCAGATGTTCCACGACGCCGTGCAGGAACTGGGCGTAGGTGTCGATGCGGTAGGCCTGCGGCCGGGACAGGTGCCCGGATCCTCCGGTTCCGATCGGCTCCAGGTAGACCAGCGTCAGATGCCGCTCCAGTTCCGGCATCCGCAGGTACTCCCAGCCGAGCCCGGGCCCGCCGGAGTGAACGAGGCAGAGCGGGCCGGAGCCTGCGACGTGGTAGCGCTGAAGAACGCCCTGAATGCTCACGGTGTGGGTGCCGGGCAGCAGCGGGCCGGAGGCGAGGCTCACAAGGTGCTCCTGACGTGGACAGTGCTACCCCGGGGTTGCCGGGGCAGCACTCAGGTGGTTGCGCCTGGGCTGAAGTAGCGGCGCGGGTTGTCGATGAGCATCACGTCGATCTGGTGGTCGGCGACCCCGGCGCGGACGGTCTCCGGTTCAGCTGACCGCACGAGCGGCGTCCTGGATGATGCGGGTCACCAGGCCCGGCTGGCTGATCATCGGCACGTGCGAGGCGGCCGTCTCGTAGACCTGGGACTTGGCGCGCTTGTAGAAGAAGCGCTCCAGGGCAGGCGGGATGGCCTTGTCCTTGGTGGCCACCAGCGCCCAGGAGGGGATGGTGCGCCAGGCGGCCCCGGTGGTCTTGTCGGTGTAGGAGGAGGCGGCGAACGGGCGCTGGCCGGCCTGCATGAGGCGAGTGGTGGACACGGGCAGGTCGGCGGCGAACGCGCTGCGGAACTTGTCCGGCTTGAGGTACAGATCGATGCCGGTGCTGCCGTCGGGGCCGGTGAAGGGCACCTCCCGGACGGCGTCGGGGATCTGACTGCCGGGGAACTTCGCGAACAGCTCGGCGAGGGTCTCGCCCTCGTCGGGCGCCATCGCGGCGATGTAGACCAGCGCCTTGACGTTGGGGATGCCGACGGCGGCGTTGGTGATCACGGCTCCGCCGTAGGAGTGGGCGACCAGCACGATCGGCCCCTCGATCGACTTCAGGACGCTGGCGATGTACGGCGCGTCGGTGGGCAGGCCGCGCAGCGGGTTGGCCGGCGCCAAGACCGGATAGCCCTTCTCCTGGAGCCTGGGGATCACGCCGTTCCAGTTGGAGGCGTCGGCGAAGCCGCCGTGCACCAAGACGATCGTGGGCTTGGCCGTGGAGGAGGTGTCAGCGTGCGCGGAGGCCGCGGACACGGACGGCACGGTGAGCAGCGCGGCGGCCAGGCCGCCGGCAGCGACGGCGAGCATGACGCGGCGCGGCAGTGCGGTGGGACGGTTCATGGCTGTCTCCAATTGGAGCTTTAGTTGAGAGATTGCGGGCGGATCCGGGGGCGAGGCTCAAGCACGCTTCAGTGCGGCGCCGCCCCCGAGGTCAAGCGCCACCGTGGGGCGGCCCGGACCGGGAGGCGACTGGTCCTTGGCCACGGCCAGGCCGGAGCGAGGTGATGCGCGCAGTCCTCAGGCCGCGGCCTGGCGGATGAGGTCGGCGACCGCGGCGGGCTGGGAGACGTAGACGGCGTGGCTGCCGATGGCCTCGACGACGGACGCTCCGGCACGCTCGGCCATGGTGCGCTGGGCCGGCGGCGGGATCATGCGGTCCTCGGTGGCCACCAGGTACCAGCTGCGCCTGTGCCGCCAGGCCGGCTCGGTGACCGCCCCGCCGAGGGCGTCCACACCCCAGGGGACCTGCGCGTCGGCCATGAACGCGGCCATCTGCGCGGGCAGGTCGGCGGCGAACGCGCCGTGGAACCTGTCACGGTCGAGATAGAGGAAGCCGTCGCGCGGGGGCAAGATGGGCGGAACCGGCGCGCCGGGCGGCGGGTCGGCGATGAGCGCGGCGACCGATTCGCCCTTGTCGGGGGCGAACGCCGCGATGTACGCCAGCGCCGCCACGTTGGGGTGGGTACCGGCCTCACTGATGACGACCCCGCCGTAGGAATGGCCGACCAGGACGGCAGGGCCGTCGAGCGCATCCAGCACCTGGCGGGTCGCGGCGACGTCACCCTCAAGCGACAGCGTCGGGTTCTGCACGATCCGGACCTGGAAGCCGTCCCTGGCGAGCTCGTCATAAACGCCCTGCCAGCCGGACCCGTCCACGAAGCCGCCGTGCACGAGCACGATGTTCCTGATGGTGGTCATGGTCACTCCTGCGCTGCTGAACAGGCCCGATGCCTGTCCGACACGCCCCATTCAAGTCGCGAGGAAGATCACGGACCACGCAGAACAGCACGCAGAAGTTCCGCGGAAACCGGCCTTCGGCGTCTCAGCGGGCAGCCGTCGCCAGGTCGTGGCAGCGGCCGCCGGCCTCGGCGTCGCCGATCGCCTCGAACAGCTCGGCCGCACGCGCGTAGGCTCGGCGGCTCTCCTCGGTCCGGCCTTCCTCGGCAAGGACGGCCGCCAGCGTCTCCAGGGCGCGGGCCTGTGAGCTGATCGTCTGGAACTGCTCCATGAGGGCGACTGCCTCGGTCAGTGTGGTGATCGCTTCGGCCCGGTGGCCGAGCAGCCTCAGGCAGTGGCCGATACGGGCCAGCGTCTGCGGCCGGGTGAACGACACGATGTCGGCTGTCATACCCGAGCCTTCGTCGTCCAGCAGGGCGCGCACCTCGAGGTACTGCTCCAGCGCCGCCTCGTGGCGTCCGTCGCCGAGAAGGCAGTCGCCGAGAAGGCTCAGACTCTGGCAGTAGGCGTCGATGTCGGCGGCGGCATCGAACATCTCCGCCGCCTTGGCCAGTGAGTCGAAGGCCTCGCCCAGCCGGCCGAGCCGTCGTAGCGCCTCTGCGGTGTACTGGTGGGCCCAGGCGATCTGTGCTGTGGCGCCGCTGCGGGTGGCGAGGTCCAGCGCCTGGGTCGCGTACCGCATCGTGGCCTCCGGGTTCTCGGGCGGCACCAGATGCACCCAGGCCAGGTAGTTGAGTTGCGTGGCGTGCTGAGCCGTGTCACCGAGGGCGGCGGCGGCCTCGGCGCCGAGCGTGAAGACCTCTCCCCAGTGCGGCCAGTGAATCCATCGGTCGGAGAACCAGTGCATCGACTCGGCGCAGTCCAGCACCTCCACGTGCCGGGCCCCGCCCGACGCGGACCGCAGCGCGCCCAGCCAGTTGCCGGAGTTCACGCGCAGCCAGTGGTCGGCCTCCTCGGCGGTGGCGAAATCCTTCAGATCGGCCTTCAGCCGGTCAAAACGGTCGGGCTGGGGGCCGAACCGCTGCCCTGCCATGGTGGCCATCCGCAGCAGCCACGACGTCATCGTCGCGGCGAGCGCGTCACGGTCGTCCGCGGCTTCCTCCTCGTGAAGGCGCTCGCGGGCGAACAGCCGCACCAGGTCGTGGAAGCGGTAACGTCCCGACGTGCCGTCCTGCAGCAGGCCGAGATCGACGAGCTCGTCGAGGGCGTCCCAGGCCTCCCCGGGCGAGATACCGCCGAGCACTGCGGCGAGGGCGGCGTCGAAGTCCCGGCCGGGTACGAGGGACAGTCGGCGAAAGATCCGCCGCGCGGGTGCCGCGAGCTGGTCGTAGGACATCCCGAACGCGGTCGCGATCTTGAGGTCGCCGGCTTTGAGCTGGTCGAGCCGTCGCTCCTCGTCCGCCAGCCGGTCCGCGAACTCAGCGGCCGGCCAGCTGGGCCGGCTGACCAGCCGGTTTCCAACGATCCGCAAGGCCAAGGGCAGGCCGCCGCAGAACTGAGCGAGCTCGCTGATCGCCGCTCCGCCGTCCAAGGAACCACGCTTGGCCAGAATCCCGGTCAGCAGCTCGGCCGCTTCCACCGGCGGCAACGGGCCGAGGCTCAGCCGGTGCACGCCCCCCAGACCGGCCAGCAGCCGCCGGCTCGTCGCGAGCGCTCTGCTCGGGCCGCCACCGGGGAGGATCGGGCGGATCTGCTCCTCCGACCCGGCGTTGTCGAGCACGACCAGAACGCGCCGCTCTCGTAACAGCGACCGGTATAACGAGGCGCGCTCCAGGGGGTCGTGGGGCATGTGCCGCTCGGCGCTGCCGAGCGCGCGCAGTAGTTGCCTCAGGGCGTCGTCGACGGTGAGGGGCTGGGGTGACATGCCGAACAGGTCGACGAAGAACACTCCGTCTGGAAAGCTCGGCCGCAGGATATGGGCGGCGCGGACGGCGAACGTGGTCTTGCCCAGACCGGCCGCGCCGGTGATGAGTGCAACGCCGGCGGCACCCGGCGAATCGCCGGCGTGTAAAAAGTCGTCCGCCCAGGCCAGCTCGGCGGCACGACCGGTGAAATCGTCAACGGATCGAGGCAGCTCACACAGTCCGGTCGGACGCGCCCAGTGATCCCGCAACCGGCCCTCTCGCGCCAGCTCGATGAACTGCCTACGCTCGCCCTCCCCAAGCGAGAGCGCCTGCGCCAGAGCGGCGACCGTCCGATGCTGGGGTCCGGTGCTGCGCCCGCGCTCCATGTCCGACAGGGTCCGGGCACTGACCCCCGATGCTTCGGCGAGCTGTTCCAAAGTGAGACGTGCCGCGCGCCGATGCCGGCGCAGTAACTCCGCGAAGCTGGGCGGGGTGGGAATGGGTCGCTCCTTCTCGTGACCTGCTGGAGGCGGCTTTGAGCTTACGGGCCAAGGCCGCCGAGCCCAAGGGCCGCGAAGATCGTGCGCAGGGCGGCCAGGGCAGGTACTCCGGAGCACGCGCCCGGTCGATGTCGAACTGCTCGGCGGTGATCCCGGCCCTGCGTCACGCGGGCGCCGCCGAGGCACGGTTGACCATCACGCTGATCGACAACCCGCGCCGGTACTTCAGCCGATTCAACCTTCAGCCGGCGCCTCAGGCGAACGCGGTGCGCTGCCCGGGGCCGACGGCCGGCTCAGGGGAGCACACCGCGTTCGTGGCTTCTGCCGGCGGCGCTTCGGTCAGGTTTTGCCGCCTCGGGTTCCGCCGGCCGGCGGGCCGGGCTTTGTGAGGCGTCATAGCGAATCACTTTTCGAAGGAGGAGCGTTGAAGGGCCGCCAGGGCTGGACGATCACCCCCTGATCTCGTCGCCGGATTCTGGAGTGGCCCCCAGCCGGGAGCGGAGAAAGTTCACGATGATCGCCATGACCTGTGTGCTGGTCCAGATTCGGGCAGTGGCCGACAGCGCGCCGTGGCCGGCGCCCTGCAGCACATACCGGGTGCTGTCCACGCCGCCACGGCGCAGGGCCTGGTGCAGGCGGGCGGTTTGCGCAGGAGCCACGATGCGGTCGTCGTCGCCGTGCAACAGCAGAAACGGCGGCGTCTCGGATGTGATGTGGCCGGCCGGGTCGGCGTTGATCACTTCGGCGGGGTGGTCGACCAGGTCCCGGCCTGGTCCGAGCAGGTAGGCGGGCAGCGCTGCGCCCGGCATGGTGTAGGCGGCCACCGTGGCAGGGTCGAAGCCATCGGCCACGGTAGCCAGGTGGGAGGCACCGAAGACGTCAACCACCGCGTCGACTCCCGCGCCGGTCACCGCCGCAACGCCACCGCCGGGGTCGGTTGCGGCTATGGCGGCCAGGTAGCCGCCCGCAGATTCGCCCCACAGCGCGGTCCGGGCGGGGGCGATCTTGTACCGGCCGGCGTGCAGGCGCAGGAAGCTCAGCGCCGCGGCGACGTCGGCCAGCCCATCGCGGTAGGTGGCGCCGTCACTGACGGTGCGGTAGTCGATACTGGCCACCACGAACCCTGCCTGGGCGACGTAGCGGCGCTGACGGGCGGCCATCGCGCGCCGGGCGGTGACGAAACCCCCTCCGGGCAGATACAGGACCAGCGGGTGCGGGCCGGGCGCCTGCGGGACCAGGATGTCCATGCGCAGCTTGCGCGCCGAAGCGGCGTAGACGATCCCTCGATACGCGCGGGCGCTGCGGCCGGGCTTGATCTGGTCGGCCGACCTCACGTGCAGCCGGATGCTGTCGGGGTCGTCATCTGGGGCGGCCACGCTGGACGGGCGGATCGGGCGGCCGCTCAGTGCGGCCAGTGCCATGATCAGGCGCATGGTGTTCATGCGAAGCTCCTTTCAGGCAGAGGCCGCCAGGGGCGCGCTGCCAGTAGGGACAAGACGGCCAGCACCAGTGCGGCCGGCATGATCAACGCCATCGCGCGCAGCGTGGTACCGCTCAGCGGGGCGGCCAGGGCGCCGAACAGGTAGGCGGCGCCGCCGGACAGCGCGGATGCGGCGCCGGCGCGGGCGTGGCCGATGGTCTGGGTGATGGTGGTGACGGCGGGAAAGACCCCGCCGATGCCGAACAGCATGACGGCCAGGCACAGCCAGGTGCCGGCCAGGGTGGGCGCCAGCGCGGCCTGGATCGCCAGCGCGAGCGCGCCGAGTGTGCCGATGGCCAGGTAGCCCGACAGCAGTGCGGGCAGCGCCACCCGCCGGGCGGTCAGGCCGAAACTCGCGCTGGCGATGAGCATGGCGGCGGCGTTGACGGCGAACACCAGCCCGTAGTGGACGGCGCTCAGCCCGAAGCCGTTCTGGAAGACGTAGCTGGAGGAACCGATGTAGACGAACATCGCTGCGGCGGCCAAGCCGAGGGTCAGGGTGTATCCGGTGAAGGCGCGCTGGCGCAACAGCGCCGCCATGGAGGCGAACGCCGGCCGGAGGCCGCCGGGTGATCGCCGGGCGGGCGGCAGGGACTCCGGCACGCCCAGCCAGGTCGCCGCCAGCATCACCAGCCCGAAGGCGGTCAGCGCCCAGAACACCGCGCGCCATCCAGAGGCGGTCACGATCATGCCGCCCAGCAGCGGGCCGAGGACCGGCGCCACTCCCAGGATCATTGCCAGGATGGAGAAGTAGAACGGCAGCCGCGGCCCGGCGAAGCGGTCGGTCAGCACGGCGCGGGCCAGCACCAGCCCGGCCGCCCCCGCGCAGCCCTGCAGGAAACGGCCGGCCACCAGCAGCGGCGCCGTCGGCATCAGCGCGCAACAGGCCGACAGCAGCGCGAAGGCGGCGGTGCCGGCCACCAGCAGCCGGCGCCGGCCCAGCCCGTCGCTGAGTGGCCCGATCACCAACTGGCCGGTGACCAGTCCGATCAGGAAGGCGCTCATCGACAGTTGCACCGATGACTCGCCCGCGACCAGTTCTCGGCCGAGGTCGGGAAAGCCGGGCACGTACATGTCGATGGCCAGGGGCGCCACCGCGGTGAGCAGGCTCAAGATGGCCAGCAGGACAGGACGCCGAAGCGCCGTGGTGTCTATCACGACATCAAAGGTAACCTGGTAATCAACCAGTTAACAATCGTCGGGGTGAGGATGGCATGAGCCGGAGTACCGATCGCGTCCATGAGCTGTGGGCCGCGGCCCGTCCCGATCTCGACACCTCCCCGATGGAGGTGGTCGGCCCGCTTAAACGCGTCATCGCCCTGCTGGGCGAGGCGCTGGACCCGCTCTATGTCGACGCCGCGCTCACCGGCGCGGAACTCGATGTGTGCCTGCGGCTACGGCATGACCCCAGCCCGACCATCGCGCGCCATCTGGCCGACCGGATGCGCCACTCGCGTGCAGCGATCAGCAAGACGCTGACCCGGCTGGAGAGTCGCGGCCTGGTCGTGAGAGAACCCAGCCCGACCGACCGGCGTGCCGCGCTGGTGCGGCTGACGCCCGCGGGCGAAGCGGCCGTCGATGCGATCTTCCCCCGGCAATTGGCCCGGGAGGCCGAGTTGCTGGAGGGGTTGGGCGCGGATCGCGAACGCGTGATCGAGGCGCTCAACCTGCTGGCCGATGTCCTGGGCAGGCGCCTGTGAGCCGCCCGAGCGCGTTGCGGATGTCGTGAGGTGTGCCGATCTCAGCCATCGGCGGCGTGTTCGCAGCCAAGACGACGAGGAGGGCCAGGCGGCCATGCCGGCACTCCATCCAGCCGGCGGGGGCGGCGGCTTCGTCGCGCTTGGGCGAGGTCCTCGCCCGGTCGGCACGTGCGCCGGCAGATCGGTGGCCGGCCTGGAGCTCACCGCACTGGCCCGACCGGCACAAAAAGGGAGCGCTCCCACCGAAAACACCTCCCACGGGGACCCGCCCCCGAACTGTTAGCGCAAACACTCGGATACGCTTGGAGTAACTTCGACAAGGCGGACAGGGTGACCCAGCAGGTATCCGGACAGACGTTCTCCGAGCGGCCCAGAGCCGCCGTCATGGAAGACGTCGCCGCGCGCGCGGGCGTCTCGGCCATGACCGTCTCCCGCGTTCTCAACACCCCGGAGAAGGTGCGCCCCGACACCCGCGCCCGCGTCCTGGACGCGGTACGCGAACTCGGCTACCGCCCCAACTTCGCCGCCCGCTCGCTGGTCACCGGCCGCTCGGGCGCCCTGGGGGTCGTCAGCTTCGACACCACCCTGTACGGCCCGGCCTCCACCCTGCACGGCATCGAACAGGCCGCCCGCACCCACGACTACCTCGTCACCATCGTCAACGTCACCACCCTCAACCGCCGCTCCATCGCCGAGGCCGTCAACCGGCTGCGCTTCCAGTCCGTCGACGGCGTCGTCATCGTCGCCCCCCACGAATCGGCCGCCGACGGCCTGCACCACCTGCCACCCGACCTGCCCGCCGTCGTGGTCGGCGCCCGTGAAAGCCTCCCCGTCCCCGTCGCCGCCGTCGACCAGGCGGCCGGAGCCGTGCGAGCGACCAGACACCTGCTCAGCCTCGGCCACAACACCGTCTGGCACCTGTCAGGCCCCGAGGACTGGATCGACGCCAGCGCCCGCGTCGAGGGCTGGCACTCGGTCCTGACCGCCGAAGGCCGCCAGATCCCCGACCCCCTGCGCGGCGACTGGAGCGCACGCTCCGGCTTCGAGGCGGGCAGGCAACTGGCCCGCGACCCCGAGGTCACAGCCATCTTCGCCGCCAACGACCACATGGCCACCGGCGTGCTGCGAGCACTGCGCGAAGCCGGCCGCCGAGTGCCCGAGGACGTCAGCGTGGTCGGCTTCGACGACGTCCCCGAGGCCCCCTACCTGTGGCCGCCACTGAGCACCGTACGACAGAACTTCACCGAGGTCGGCCGCCTGGCCTTCCGGCTGCTGCTGGAACGTATCGACGGCCGCACCGCCACCCCGCACCGCATGATCGAACCCGAACTCGTCGTCCGCGAGAGCACCGGCGCCCGGCCGACCCCCAGGTGAGACGCCCCCTCAGACCTACCAGGCCATCGGACAGCCGGGCCGTACCTGCCGTGTTTCGCGTGGCAACCGGCGCCGACGTGTGCCGGGCCGGCCGGCTCCAGCGTCCACCGGCCGGTGGGCGCGAACCCGATCAGGAACGAGACGGCACCGACATCCCCCGATGACCGTCAACGACGATTCATCACCCTCAACAACAGCGTGCAGATGCCCGCCCTGGGCTCGACGTCCAGTCGAGACTGCCGCCGTAGGCGATTTCTTCCCGGGCTGCGCACGCCCTGGGCGTGGCGTGCCACCGAATGCGTACCGACGTACGGCGACCGGCGCACTTGAGGGAACTCCTGCGTGCGTGGCGAAGCAGGTGGCAAAACCGATCAGGAATCGAGAAGCGTGGCAGTCAGAGCCGCAATTAGCCTGACCGACATGGAAATCACGATTCACTCCGCCTTTCTCCCGCACACCGACCCGGACGCGTCCCTCGCTTTCTACCGCGACACCCTCGGCTTCGAGGTCCGCAACGACGTCGGGTACGACGGGATGCGCTGGATCACGGTCGGCCCCGCCAACCAGCCCGGTATGTCCATCGTCCTGGAGCCGCCGGCCGCGGATCCCGGAATCACCGACAGCGAGCGCATCACCATCGAGGAGATGATGGCCAAGGGCACCTACGCCGGTCTTCTGCTGGCCACCGCCGATCTCGACAGCACGTTTCAGCGAGTGGAGGCCAGCGGCGCCGAAGTCATCCAGGAGCCGATCAAGCAGGCCTACGGAGTTCGCGACTGCGCCTTCCGCGACCCCGCCGGCAACATGATCCGCATCCAGGAACTGCGCTGAGCCTCCAGCCGTCCCGGTCCCCACACGAGATCGACCGCGCGCGCAGCATCACCGGATGCTCTATGCCCAAGGAGTCAAACATGGTCCTCAAGCCCGACGTCATCACTCTCGGAGCGCCCGAGGTACACGCCGCGCGCAGGTTTTACGCCACCGCGCTCTCAGCCACCATCGCCGACGACGGTGACCCGGTGAACCTCGACATGCACGGGACCGGGCAACTCGAACTGTCCACGACCGAAAGGCTCGCCGCGGACGCAGGCACGAGACCGGCGACATCGGGATTCCGCGGCTACATGCTGACCTACACCGTCAACCAGCCCACCGAGGTCAAGACCCTGATGGATGCCGCCGTCCACAGCGGAGCAGAGGTTCTCAAGCCCGCGAAGAAGGCCCTCTTCGGTTCGTTCTCTGGAGTGTTCCGGGCACCGGACGGCGCCATCTGGAAGCTGGCGGCGGCCACTAATAAGGACACCGGCCCCGCGGCAGAAACCCCGCTGCCGACCGAGACCACAGTCATCCTCGGCGTTTCTGCGCCGAAGGCATCCAAGGCCTTCTATGAAGCCCTGGGCATGACGGTCGACCGGGACTACGGCAACAAGTACATCGACTTCCACCCGACCAACGCAGCGGCCAGGCTCTGCCTGATGGAACGCGGGGTCCTCGCAAGGGATGCGGGCACCACCAAAGACGGCGACGGCTTCCAATCGATGGTCTTCACCCACACAGCCGAGTCCCGTGAAGAAGTCGACGCCCTCCTGACCGCTGCGGCCGCTGCCGGCGGCCGGATCACAGTCACCGCTGCAGAAACAACCGGGGGCGGATATTCCGGCTACTTCACCGACCCGGACGGCTTCCAGTGGAAAGTGACGCACTGAGTCCCACGAGTCGTACACCGTCGCTCTGGCTGAGCGCGTCCACACCATTGTCACCTCAGCCGCCCCAGACCTTTGACGGCGCGGCGCAAGCGGTCGGTCCGGGTCATCGGACCGACCTGGCCGACCAGCGGGGGAGCGACCACCGCCCGCCCGGCATCGGAGGTACCCGGGAGCCGGTAGGGGAGCATCGGACCGTCCTTTTCCGCCTACGCCACGACCGTCGTGAACGGTTACTCAGCGGCCAACCGGGCATCCGATCGGCAGACTTCGTCCATGAAGTCCCAGCTCAATGACATGCCGGACCGCCCTCCTCGTCGGACCGGTTGGCGATGGAGAGACATCCTGTGCCTGCGTTCACCGGGTGGGAGTTCAGGCCCGCGTGGGATCGGCCAGATGCGTCGACGCCGTCGCCGCCCGCCGCGTTCACCATCAGCGCAGGCTCGAGGTCGTCGCGAACGACGAGGACCAGCTTCGTGACCAAGGGCATGGTGGATCTTCCGTCCGCGCCGACAACAGCCGGCGAGGAGTCGCCACTGCCGCCATGCTGTGCCGGCTTGCAGAAGACATGAGGGGTGCGCTCACCGATGACCGCCATGTCCTGTGGAGTCGTTCCGATGACGGCGTCTCCGACCTGGCCGTACAAGGCTCGCGTGTACCTGGTGACATGCTCCTTAACGACAGACCGTAATCTGACGTAGCTGCGGCAACCGCCACCGGATCTACGTCATTTGACGCAATCGAGCCCCCTTCATGCCCGTCTACCGTTCCGGACATCTCCCCAATCGAGCCCGAGCCTGGAATCTCGGGCGAAGGAGGCAATGCAGTGAACGCAGATTCAGACGTGAAGAACATCGTGCTGGTGCACGGCGGATTCGTCGACGGCTCCGGCTGGCAGGGGGTCTACGACCACCTGACCGCCGACGGCTACCGGGTCGCCGTGGTGCAGAACCCGACGCTGTCGCTGGCCGGGGACGTGGCCGCGACCCACCAGGTCCTCGACGGCCTGGACGGCCCGGCCGTCCTGGTCGGGCACTCCTACGGCGGCGTCGTCATCACCGAGGCCGGCAACCACCCCAACGTCGTCGCGCTCGCCTACATCGCGGCGTTCGCCCCCGACAAGGGCGAGTCGGTCAGCTCGTTGATCGCCGACCCGCCGCCCGGCGCACCGGTCCCACCGATCCTGCCTCCCAAAGACGGGTTCCTGTTCCTCGACCGTGACAAGTTCGCCGCGTCATTCGCCGCCGACCTGCCCGCGGCGCAGGCCGCGTTCATGGCCGACTCGCAGGTACCGTGGGGCGTCGACGCGCTCGGCGGCGCGGTGTCCGAACCGGCCTGGCGGACCAAGCCGTCGTGGTACCTGGTCGCCACCGACGACCGCATGATCCCCCCGCCCGCGCAGCGCGCCATGTCGGAGCGGACCGGCTCGACGGTCACCGAGACCCCGGGAAGCCACGCCGTCTACGTGTCCAACCCCGCCGCCGTGGCCGCCGTCATCGCCCAGGCCGCCACTTCCGGCCAGTAGACGTCCACGCCGGACAGGCTGGACGGATACGGCAAGACGAAGGAAGGTCGGGGGATGGACTGGTTCGACGCACGCCACGACCAGTCGGCGGCGCGGTGTCCGAACCGGCCTGGCGGACCAAGCCGTCGTGGTACCTGGTCGCCACCGACGACCGCATGATCCCCCCGCCCGCGCAGCGCGCCATGTCGGAGCGGACCGGCTCGACGGTCACCGAGACCCCGGGAAGCCACGCCGTCTACGTGTCCAACCCCGCCGCCGTGGCCGCCGTCATCGCCCAGGCCGCCACTTCCGGCCAGTAGACGTCCACGCCGGACAGGCTGGACGGATACGGCAAGACGAAGGAAGGTCGGGGGATGGACTGGTTCGACGCACGCCACGACCAGGTGGCGAACCTGGTCGGCCGCGAACCGGAGATCCATCGACTGCACCTGTTCGTCAGCCGAATCGCCGGGGGCGCGGGGGAGGCGTTGCTGCTGGCGGGTGACCCGGGCGTCGGAAAGACGTCCCTGCTGGACCATGCCGCCGCTCTCGCGACCGGTTCGGGGATGCGGGTGCTGCGGGCGACCGGTTCGCAGTTCGAGGCGGACATCTCCTACGCCGCGCTCCACCAACTCCTCCACCCGCGCCTTGGCGAGGTGCCCCGGCTGAGCCCTCTGCTGGCCGGGGCGCTGAACGTGGCGCTGGGCCTGGGCGAGGGGCAGCCGCCCGCGCAGCTCCTGGTCGCCAGTGCGGTCCTGGCGCTGCTGCAGGCGACAGCCGAGAAGCAGCCGCTGCTGCT
The DNA here is from genome assembly GCF_040298085.1 of Streptosporangium sp. NPDC001681. Taxonomy (NCBI): domain Bacteria; kingdom Bacillati; phylum Actinomycetota; class Actinomycetes; order Streptosporangiales; family Streptosporangiaceae; genus Streptosporangium; species Streptosporangium sp. NPDC001681. The sequence continues at coordinate 102,038 of NZ_JBEOZN010000013.1, forward strand.
CGTGGTCGACGACCTGCCATGGCTGGACCGCGCCAGCGCGCTCGTGCTCGGCATGGTGGCCCGCCGCCTGAACGGCCTGCCGGTCGGCATGGTCGCGGCCTGCCGCAGCGGCGAACCCAGCTTCTTCGACCTGAGCAGCCTGGCAGTCGTGTACGTGGACCCCCTGTCGGAGGAAGCGGCGACCGAGCTGCTGACCGGCCGCTATCCCGTGATGACCCCGCGCGTGCGGCGGCGGCTGCTGAACACGGCCCGGGGCAACCCGCTCGCCCTACTGGAGCTGCCCATCTCCCTCGGCGACCTGAGCACCACGGTCGCCGGGGCGCTGCCCGCGGCGCTGCCGCTCACGCACCGGCTGCAGAGCGTCTTCGCCTCCCGGGTCCGCGCGCTGCCCGCGCCGTTCGTCGAACTGCTACTGCTCGCCGCGTTGGACGGTACGGGAGACCTGCGGCTCGTCCGGGCCATCGACACCGACCGCGGCGGCGGGGCACTGCACGCGGCCGAACGGTCCGGCCTGGTGCGCGCGGACGAGTCCGATGAACGGCTGACCTTCCGCCACCCGCTCATCCAGTCGGCGATCGTGGACCTGTCGACCAGCGAGCAACGCCGCCGCGCCCACGCCGAACTCGCCGCCCGCCTCGCCGACCGCCCCGAACGGCACGCCTGGCACCTGGCCGAAGCCACTGAGGAACCCGACGAGAAGGTCGCCGCCCTGCTGAAGGAGGTCGCCATCACCAACCTGCGCCGCGGCGACTCCGTCGGCGCCGTCGCCCAACTGCTGCGCGCCGCCCAACTCAGCCCGCCTGGCAAGGGCCGCAGCGGACGGCTGGCCGAAGCCGCCTACCTGGGCTCCCTGGTCACCGGCGACCTGCGCGACGCACCCCGCCTGCTGGAGCAGGCCCGCCTCGCCGCCCCCGGCCCCGGCGACCTGCTGTCGGTTGCGGGCGCCCGCGCCTTCCACCTCCTACACGGTGACGGCGACATCGACACCGCCCACCGGCTGCTGGTCACCGCCATCCAGGACCAAGACGCTGCGCGCGACGCGAGCGACATCGTCGTCATCGAAGTGCTGTACACGCTGCTCATGGTGTGCTTCTTCGGCGGCCGGGCCGACCTGTGGCCGCCGCTGCATGACGCCATCGACCGCCTCAGACCGCGCCCACCCGGACTCCTGGTGATCTTGTCCCACGCGTTCGGGGATCCGGCCCGCCTGACCCCGGACATGCTGGCCCGCGCCGACGCGGCCGTCGCGAGCGTCAGCGACGAGGCCAGCTCGGCCCGCATCATCCGCACCAGCATCGCGGTGGCCTATCTCGACCGACTCTCCCCGTGCCGCGACGTCCTGCAACGCGTCATCCAGCACGGCCGTGAAGGCGGCGCGGTCAGTTCGGCGATCGAGGCGCTGTTCCTGCTCGGCCAGGACGCCTTCCACACCGGCCGATGGGACGAGGCCCAGCGACTGGTCGAGGAGGGCCTGCGGTTGTGCGAGGCCCACGGCTACCACCTGCTGACCTGGCCGGGTCGCCTCACCGGCGCCCTGCTGGCCGCGGCACGCGGCGACGTCCAGAAGGCGGCCAGCATCGCCCGCGACATGGACGCCTGGGCCGCGCCCCGCCGCGCCGGGATCATCGGCGCCTACGCCTGCCACATCCGCGCCCTGGCCGCCCTCGGCCAGGGCGACTTCGAGACGGCCTTCCACAACGCGGCCGCCGTCAGCCCGCCCGGCACCCTCGCGCCCTACACGCCGCACGCCTTGTGGGTGTTCCACGACCTCATCGAGGCCGCTGTCCACACCGACCGAAGCGCGGAGGCCGCGGCCCACGTCGCCGCCGCCCGCGACCGCCGTCTCGACCGGCTCTCCCCGCGCCTGCGCCTGGTGGTCCTGGCCGCCGCGGCCATCACCGCCCCGCAGGCCGACACCGCCGACCTGGAACGAGCGATCGCCGAACCCGGCAACGACCGCTGGCCGTTCGACCTGGCCCGCATCCAGCTCACCTACGGCGCCCACCTGCGCCGAGCCAAGCGCACCGGCGAAGCCCGCCGGCACCTGGCCGACGCCTCCCAGACGTTCCACCGCCTGGGCGCCGCCCCCTGGGCGGAGCGGGCCGACCGGGAATTACGCGCCACCGGCATCAGCCATTCGATCACCGCTACGGGGCTGGCCTCCCTGACCCCGCAGCAACTCCAGATCGCCCAACTCGCGGCGGCCGGCCACACCAACAAGGAGATCGCCGCCCGCCTGTTCCTGTCCCCGCGGACGGTCTCCACCCACCTCTACCAGGTGTTCCCCAAGCTCGGCATCACCTCCCGCGCAGCCCTGCGCGATGCCCTCGCCAACCCGGCCGACTCCGAGTGACATCGAATCTCAGCCCGACTCGGCGTCTTCGGGGTTGAGGAACCTGCGGACCGCGGCCTGGGGTGCCGGGCGGCCGCAGCACCATCGCCGCCTGGGCGAACTCGACCGACTCGTCCAGGGCGGCGGTGTCGTCGTCTTTCTCATATCGAAGCCGTCGCAGGGCGGACAACTCGGTCAGCGGCCCGGCGGACTCGGCGGGAGCTCCGCGCGGCTCCGCCAGGGCGTACTTGAGCGCCTCGGTGGTGTTGCGGAGATCCGCCTCCCGCTCGTGCAGGACGTACCGGACGCGCAGCACGCGGCTGAAGGTGACAAGGAAGCGGGGGAGCAGGTCCGATACCGCACCCTGTGCGCCCAGGGACCATTTCGCGCGATCGACGCGCCGACGTTCGCCGCCCTGCTGCGCGACCTCGGCGCCGGACGGCTCATCCGCCAGGAAAGCGACGGCCTGCTGCTGCACGCAGAGGTGGGGGAGCGGCTGGTCAACCACCACACCTTCTACGCCGCCTTCGCCGCCCCCACCGAATACCACATCGTCACCGCGGGACGAACAAACACTCGGCAGCCTTCCCCTGGAGAACTCCCCGTCCGAGAGGGCGCTGCTCATCTTCGCCGGCCGCCTCTGGCCTCCCCGACGCCACCGACCTGGCGAGCCTGATCCCCGACAAGAGAATCGACAAGTATGACGACGTCATCGGCGAAAACCTGCTGACCCGCTCCTACGCCGCCCACAAACTCGACATTCCCGGCACCGAGCAAGCCATCACCACCCACCGGCCGCAGCCATCGCCGCCCGATGCCGGGTATTACGCCCGCGCCCCATTGTTTTGAGATCACCAACCGGGGGAGTGGTCCACCATCGGATCCAGAGCGGCTTGCCGGTCGTGAGGATCTTCAGTAGCGCCGACTTGCCCATATTCGTCCGCCAAAGCGAATATTTGCCCTGACGACACAGGGGAGAGGCCACCTGGGCGCCGATTTCGTGGACGATGACAGCCGCTGCCATCAAACAGTCGAAGAAAGACGCCTGATGGAGCAGGTCAAATAAGACAAACCGCTCGACCGGGCAGATTGACTGAGACAGATGCAGAACCGAAGCAGATCAAGCGAGACACCGAGCAGGTCATCTGAGACGGGACAGTCCCACGCGGCACGCACCGGCGGAACCTCGCCACCTCTTGATCATTTTGGACGGTCCGACGGCTTGTGGATCTTGTTCGACGAAACGATCAAGCGGAGGTGATCACGCACGGAAAACGGAAAGGGGCTCTGGGTACCATGGCGCACCCGGGAGGGAACCGCACCGGCTCTCTGCCTTCCCATGGCGAGGAGCACCCGGCAGGTAAAAACCCGTACGGCACACCGAACAGGCCCTATCAGCACAAAACACCCTTAACCATACAGAAGCTGAATTCTGTTTGGTATAAGATATGCCTATTCTTCAACCGGCGGCGGCCCGCTCCAACCGCGATGCGTCAACTCCCGGCGCAGGATCAGGTTCTCACCGTGCGCCCGCTCCAACGCCCGACGCAGCCCGACCTCCTCCTGCCGCTGAGCGCTCCCGAGCCGAGTGATCTCCGTAGTCAAGGCGAGAAGCACATTGTCCGCAGTGCCCCTTATCGGCCCTGTCGACAACGACCTCCCGCGGCGACATGGGCCGCTGGCGAAGTTGCTCGATACGCCGCCGCAGGACCTGGCGCCCGTACAGAATCCGCACCAGACGCGTGGAACGACGTCGATGCACGGGGTACCGCCGCAGCCCATGTCCCGCTCCCCCGTGGCACCGTCGTAGGCGGATGTGGCACTCATACGTGCCGGGCGTTGGGAGGCGCGCCGCCGGCGATGCGAGCCGGGACCTCATTCACTAAGCGCGTAGTCCGCCGCGGTGCGCCGCCCCTCATGGCGGGCGCAACCACCCTCTCCAGGTTTCACTCCCCCACTCGGACGGCTCGCCAGGACCCGCGCCGCCCTTGATGCAAGTACCGATGGCCCCGGTATAGGGCGCATGTTTGCCCACATCAACACCACAGGGTGTTGGTCGCGGTCGTTGCGGAGGGAGTCTCCGCAACGACCGCCGACGCGCTCTGCCCTGAACCATCGGCTTTTTGGTGGTTGCCTTTAGTCCGTTATGTCTTGTTTGTTGTTAAACCTACCGAATGCCTTTACAATGTAGATTTATAATCTAATGTCGACGAGACGTCGATCTCACTGGTGCTCCCGTTCCTCATGCCAGGACCGGGGTGGATCTGCACTTCCGGTAAGGAACGTCGCACTAGTGGGGTGAGGGGATGCGGCCCAGCGTGAGGTAGGCGATCGGGCCGAAGGGCTGGACGAGTAGCAACGGCCACCACAGCGTCTTACGTCCCCGGATCTGCTCAGCGGGTCTGCACCACAGGTCTGCGGCCGCCGTGGCGGTGAGCGACAGCTCTATGGAGACCAGCGTCAAAATCGCTGCCTGTTGCCGGTCGGAGAGGTCACGCCAGCGCTTGTGCGAACGTGTCATGAGTGCTCCTTGGTTGAGAGCGGCACGGGCTCGATGTGGAACAGTGCGGTCCGCACCTCGCCTGCTTCCTCGGTGATGTCGGGGAGTCCTTGTGTCTTCATCTCCATCACACACCCGTAGGAGGATTCCGGCACCGGCCGAACGTCACCCGCCGCAAGGACCAATGTCTCTCGCGGCGCCCCCGTAGGTTCGCAGGAGGTCGCCGCCTGGCACGCCGTCGGGCACGGCGAGAGCGGCCTGGCGGTCGTCTCCCCCTCCTGCCGGTTCACCCGGCCTGATTCCCCGCCGCCGGTTGCCGCACATCCTGCTCCAGGAACACGACGAGGACGTGGCCCGGCTCGGTGGTTATCTGAAGGGATCGGCCGAGGAGTCCGTCGGCAGGCGATTCACCCACCGCATGCCCTGGCTGCTGCTGGGCCTGGCCAGGGCGATGGCCTGCGCGGGCGCAGACAGGACGCGCGCCCTCGACGGAGCCCGCTCAAGGCGCGTGCACCGCCCGCGGATCCTCGGTCCCCGGACGACACATCCCTCTCGCGGGCAGAATGCCGGGCTGGCTACGCGATCCGGTGAGTGCCCGCCTGTCGTGCCGTGGCCAGCGCCACGCCCCAGTGGCGGGCTCGCTCGATCTCCCCCTCCAGGAGCGGGCCAGGGGTACCGGCGACGTAGAAGCTCTGTGAGCCGGTCAGGATCGCGAAACCTTGCCTGCGCAGATGTTTCTCGGCGCCGTACCGGGCTGATCCGGGGATCCAGAGGCTCTTGATCCGTGTGTCGAACGCCACCGCCGAGGCCGGTGAGCGGCCGCCCAGGGTAGAGAGCCATTCGCGTAGCCCCTGCCCCTTGGACACCAGGTCGGCGGAAGCCTGCTGAGCGGCCGACTGCCGGGTGCTGGGCCGGCTCATGCCGAAGGCATGAGTGGGCCCGCCGGCGACAAGCAGGTCCACGTCGCCGGGGACGGCCTTTGGGGCATTGCCGACCTCGACCAGGTCCACGTCCATCCGGGTGGCCAGTCCTTCGGCGACAGCCACGGCGATCGCCTGAGTGTTGCCGAACATCGATTCGAAGACCACGAGTGCACGCATCGAGACGATTCCCTTCTCCATTGATCTCCATTGACGCCCCGCGGGAGGTGGGGATCCGGGATCCCCCGCCTGCTGTCTTCAGGATGCGGTCACCTCGTCGAACGTCCTGCGGACGGTGAGGTGACCGTCGCCCACGCGCGCCGCTTCCATAGCGGCGGTCTACAGCAGCGGCGGGATGACGAGCAGGTCGTCGCTTTCGTGCTCGAGCCGCGAGGTGACGTCGATGACGCCTTCGAGCCGGCGGATCGCTTGAATGAGCCGGACGACCTGTGAGCGGTGTTCGACCTTGCCTTCGAGTGTCACCACGCCGTTCTCGACGCTGATCGCCACGTCGGTTCCGGTCAGGTCGCGGACGACGGCTTCGGCCTCGGCCCGCAGTTCGGCCTCGGGGCGGTCGAAGACACGCAGCAGGTCCGACCGGTGCAGGATGCCGGCGATGCGGCCGGTCACCGGGTCGATCACCGGGAGCTGTTCGATCTTCTTGTCGTGCATGAGCCGCGCCGCGTCCCGGGCGGGCATGCCCGGGGTGACGGTGATCGCGGGCGAGGTCATCAGGTCCTTCGCCACGACCGCCGCGGCCTTCTCGTGCTCGCGGCGGCGGGCGCTGCTCTCGAAGATCGAGATACTGTGGCGCATCGTGTCGCTCTCCTTGAGCAGCAGGTCGTCCTGGGACACCACCCCGATCGGACGGCGGTCCAGGTCGATGACCGTCACCGCGCCCACGGCGAAGCGCCGCATCACGTTCACGATGTCGGCGAAGCCCGCGTCCTGCCGCACGGCGATGGCGGTGCGGCCCATCACGTCACTCACTTTGATCGGCATCTTCTTCCTCCATTCTCGCGTTTCCCTTGAGCGTTCCTATGAGCGGACGACCGCCACGGCGCAGTGCGCGTGGTGGGAGGTGTCGTTCGGCCAGCGGTGTGCGGCGGTGACGATGCGCAGCGGCAGGCCCGTACGAGCGGCGTCGGCGGCGGCCCATCCGACGGCGGCGGTCGCGCCGGTGGAGCCGCCGGTTCCGGCGATGATCAGAGCAGACATGGCTGTTTTCCCTTCCTTTCCCATCAGACCTCGCCGGAAGGCCCGGCCCCAGGGCCACAGGTCCTGATCCCGCCGCGGGAGGACAGGGTCTTTAGCCCCTCACCGAGGGCCGGATCGCGGTCAGCGGCGGATGAGCACGAGCTCGCGACCGGCATGGGTGGTGTGGGCGGCACGTCCGCCGGTTGCAGGTGACGGCCGGTGTTCGTCCAGCACGTTGCTCAGCGGGCGCTGGACTGCCTCGGTGGAGCAGGGCTGGGGGTTGTGCGGCGACGGCGCCCACGAGCCGGCCGTGTTCGCCGCGCGCAGTGCCGCGGTGATCTCCTGCTGCGCGTGCGTGCTTGTGCAGACGTTCGCACAGTGACCGAACGGCCCGTTTGCCAGGCCCTTTCGTCCCATGAGCCGGGTCCCGCCTTCGAGGCGAGCGAACAAGAAGGTGAGCACGCCTTGTGATCATGTCCTGCGGGGGTGGGGCGATCACCGGGTCGAGAACCCGTTCCGGTCAGGCGAGTACCGGATGTGCCGTTTCGGGCATGGATTCGATCGCGGCACGCGGGGCGAGCATGTCGGCGTTCCGCATCCGGTCGATCTGGTCAGGGGTGACGACGACGGTGGGGCAGGCTGCCAGGGCGAGGCAGGCCCGTAAAGTCGCCCCGAGAAATCCGCCGCCCACCGGCCGGGCCCCTCCCAGCACGAGGAGGTCGGCCGTCTCGGAGTGGTGCGGCAGTGCTCGCGCGGCCCTGTCACGGCAGAGCAGCGGGCGCACGACGAGTTTCGGATACCCGGCGCGGACCGTCGCGGCCGCTCGGCTCACGACGGTTTCGGCAATCGCCTTTCGATCTGCCTCCTCGGCGGGTGCCCAGGCGGGCACGTGGGGTGCCCGGCACCGCGTGACGTCGCCCCACGCGTGGAGAATGACCAGTTCCGCGCCGCTGCTGCGGGCCTCCCAGGCACCCCAGCTCAATGCCGCCCACCCGGCGGCCGAACCATCGAAGCCGACCAGGATGCGAGAAAACGACTGCCGGCGTGTCATGGGGTCCTCCGTGATCCGTCCCGTTGCCCCGGTGGCGAAGGGGACTCGTCTTCATGCAACCGCGACCGCCTCGGCCCCGGCCAGGGTCGCTGGTCCCGGCTCGCTGGGACCAGCGGCCCTTCCGGTTCTGAGGCGGTCACCGGTCGGGGCCGGAGGGTGTTGACGCGTGCGGAGGTATGGGGCCTTGCGGGTTCTTACCGGTGCCGCGCCGGTCGTCAGGTGAGGGGGACGCGCCAGGTCAGCCGGGTCCCGTCCCTCAGGGAGATCCGGCCTCGGAGGACCCCCGAGAGCCGTGGCGCGCTCTTTCATGTTGTGCAGACCACCGTGCTCGCCCTTACCGGACAGCCGGAATCCGGGGCCGGCAGATCGCCGGCCGCTTCAAGATGATCACTACGGCTGCGTTCCCCTTGATCCAGTCCTGCCCTGGCCTATGGTGGCGATCATGAGTCTGTGTTCCTCCGATGAGGACTTGCCCGTCCTGGCTCCGGAAGTCGAGCGGAAAGAGGCGTTCGATCTCGCCGGTTACGTTCAGCGGGCCAAGAGCGGTCCTTGTTTCATCTGCGCCATTCTGGCGGGCGCCCCCGGTTACGACTTTGAACAGATCGTCTTCGAGGATGAGCACCACATCGCCTTCCTGGACCGCTACCCCACGATGCCCGGCAAGGTCCTGGTGGCTCCTAAGGCACATGTCGAGCACGTGGTCCGTGACCTCAAGGAGGAGGCATATCTACAGTTGATGCGGACGGTTCGCCGGATCGCTCTGGTTGTTGAGGCGGTTGTTCCCTCCGAGCGCACCTATCTGCTTTCGCTGGGCAGTCAGCAGGGCAACAGCCACCTTCACTGGCACATCGCTCCGCTGCCGCCCGGAACTCCTTACGCGGAGCAGCAGTATCATGCCCTGATGACCGAGAACGGTGTGATCCCCTGGTCGGCACAGCGGGCCTTCGATCTCGCTGAACGTCTCCGTGCGGCCTTGGCCGAATGACCATGTCTGAGCACATCGCGACCTGGCGCGACGCTCGCTACGACATGCCCGTCAGTCAGCAGCTGGAGCGCTACAACGAGTTGGCCGCCAAGCACGCGTCGGCTCGTGCCCGGATTGAGCTGGTGGCCCGAGGAATCTATGATCCCGCCCGGCATGGAGCCGATGACCGTCCTGCGCTCACCGTGGCCGAGCACATCGAGTTGCTGGCGCTGGCGGAGTGCATCGCACGCACCGTGTGCCATCCCGCCAACGTCCACCACGCGGTGCTGGCCGGGGTCACCTGGGCCGATATCGCCCGCATTGTCGACTCCGACGAGCTCACCGTTCGGCGGGACTACCAGCGGTGGGCTGACGACCAGCATGACCTCAACCGGCACTCCCCCAACCTCGGCATGACCGCCGACGAGCACGTTGCTGCGACCGCCAGGGCCGCGGAGGGGATGAGCGGCACCTTCTGAGCAAACACCCGCACCCTGGTTGCCGGTGGGTGGACGGAAGAGCGATGCCTTCCCGGCGGGAACACCGGAGGTGCGGTTCGGGTAGGCGGCACCGTCGTCAACGCGTCGGTGCCGCTCAGGTCCGGCTCCGGCGCGCTGTACGGATTTTTCCCCTCCCCTTGCCCGGAGGGGATGGCGGTTCGCACCTGACACCAGAGGTATGCACTCTATAGAGTGAACGTATGCACATTAAGGATAAGCGGACCAGCTTCTCCCACACCAAGGAGCAGGCGGACCAGCTCAAAGAGGCCGCTGACGAGTACGGCGTCACCGTATCCGCCTATATCGGCGAAGCCGTCACCGAGAAACTCCAGCGCGACCGCCGCATGACCGCCTGGCGGCAACTCGTCGGCCACGACCTCGACGACTCCCCCGGCGACGTCCTCGCCCGTGTCCGCACCATGTTCGACCGGATCGAGGAGAGCCACCGTCCGTGAGGTTCTTCGACACCGGCCTGGTCCTGGACCACTCGGCCCTCAACGACTGGCTGAGCAAGGACATCGAGATTGAAGTGATCATCGGCGAGGCCGTCCGTCGCGGGTACCCGATTGTCGTGTCCGCCGTCGCGGCCGCCGAGGCCTCCCGCCAGGCGCTCACCGTTCCGGCTCGCGAGCGTCTGCACGGCCTTCTCTACATGATCGCCCAGCACGTTGACGTGCTCGACGCCGACGATGCCCTCGTCATCGGCGGCATGGCGGCCGAGCGCGAGGTCGTCTCCCTTGCCGCCGCCCACACCGCCCACTCGGCCTCCACGCGGGTCACCGCGATCGGCAATGTCACCGACTGGCGCATCATCGCCCGTGACGCGCAGCCCTATCGGCGGTTGTGTCCGCGCATCCCGGTCAACTGGCCATAGCGGGCGAGGGAAGGTGGTGGGACGGCTCAAGGCTCCGCTCCCCCGGCTCCCCCGGTGACCGTTCGGGCCCCTGGCCCGATCCCCTGCCGCGGGCGCTCGGCGAAAGGCCGCGTGGTCGATGCCGTGCCCGGTCTTCTTTGAGGGGCGGCCCGGGGGCGGGCATTCGTTTACCGTGGGGGATGGACATGATCGGTGATCTGGTGGGCAGGACGGGCGTGCGCGGGGCGGTGGTTTTCCGCGTCGCCGTTTCGTGGCCTTGTCCCTACCGGTGCCGGTGCGAGGTGAGCGGCCGTTTCAGGGCGGTCCGGGCGCGAAAGGGGTGTCGTCGGGATCATGCGGCCGGCTGATCTGAATCGTCTCAGTGTGGGTGAGTGCGCCGACCGTTATGTGGAGTTGGTGCGGGCCAGGACCCTGACCGGTGCGTTGTCGATGTCGACGGCGGAGGTGTACGCGCGTGATGTAACCACCTTTGTGCAGTTGGTGGGCGAGGAAGTGGTTTTGGATGATCTGACGGGTGAGGAGGTGGATGCCGTTCTGCTGGCCTTCGCGCGCAAGCCGGACGGGCGGCGGCGCTCGCAGCCGGAGGCCGCCTCGGGGGCGTTGCAGTCCGCCTCCTCCCAGGCGCGATTTCGGCGGTCGGTGTCGGCGTTGTTCAAGCACGCGGTGCTGGTCGGGTGGGTGCAGGTCAATCCGATGGCGATGGCGACGGTCACGGCCAGGGAGCGCGGGGGGCTGCGGCCGGAGCGGCGTGCGCTGACCCGTGAGCAGGCACAGGGGCTGATCGGTGCGGCGCGTGACCTGGGCGGCGGGCCGCAGGGGGTGGCGGCGAAGGAGGCGGCGGGCTCGGGGCGCAGGCGCCGTCGTGACCAGAACACCGAGTTGCGCGACGGGCTGATCGTGCTGATGCTGTCGACGATGGGGCCGCGGGTCTCGGAGCTGGTGCGGGCCAATGTGGAGGACTTCTACACCAACGACGGGGTGCGTTACTGGCGGATCTTCGGTAAGGGCGGTAAGACGCGGGACGTGCCGCTGCCCGGTGATGTGGCGCTGGTGCTGGAGGCCTATCTGGCGCGGGGGCGGATCGCCTCCCCCGACAAGGCGTTGCTGCTGTCGTGGCGGGGCCGGCGTCTGGCGCGCGGGGATGTGCAGGCGGTGATCGACCGGGTGCAGCAGGGGGTGGATCCCGATCGGCGCCGTTCGGTGACGCCGCACGGGTTGCGGCACACCACGGCCACTCATCTGCTGGCCGACGCGGTGGACATGGACGCGGTGCGGCGGGTTCTGGGACACAGTGATCTGGCGACGCTGGGGCGTTACCGCGATGAGCTGCCCGGGGAGTTGGAGGTGGCGATGCGTTCGCATCCGTTGCTGCGCGGCCCGGCCGTCCGCGGCGCGGGTGCGTCGGGATCGGTCTCCGCCGAGGGGGTGCAAAGGTCCGGGCCCGCGGCGTCGGCATAGCAGGCGCCGGGCGGGGGTGTCTTCCGTTGCCGCCGGTGGGGGCGGGGTCAGGCGGCGCGTTCGCCGGCGCGCACCTCGGCCAGGACGTCCAGGGAGACGTCGAGGGCGGCGGCGAGCGCGGCGATGGTGAAGAAGGCCGGGGTGGGGATGCGGCCTGTCTCGATCTTGCGGAGGGTTTCGGCGGACAGGCCCGCGGCGGCGGCGACTTCGGTCATGCTGCGGGTGCCGCGGGCCTGGCGCAGGAGCGCGCCCAGGCGGTGGCCTCGTTCACGGTCAAGTTCGGTCAGCGGGGGTCGCACCATGCGCATGATCCTAGCAAGCGTGATAATAATACCGCTACAGGTGTTGGGGTGATCAGGGGTGTGACGCATGGTGGAGATCAAGACCGTGGCCGAGCTGGATGCGATGCGCGAGGCCGGCCGGGTGGTGGCGCTGGCGCTGGAGACGGTGCGCGAGCACGCGCGGGTGGGTGTCAGCCTGCTGGAGCTGGACGAGGTGGCCGCGGCCGTCATCTCCGGCGCGGGCGCCAAGTCGGCGTTCCTGGGCTACAAGCCCGGTTTCGCGCCGACTCCGTTTCCCGCGGTGATCTGCGCCTCGGTCAACGACGTGATCGTGCACGGCATCCCCGACGGCTACCGGCTGCGCCCCGGTGACCTGCTGAGCGTCGACTGCGGCGTCTACCTGGAGGGGTGGGCCGGGGATGCGGCGATCAGCTTCGTCGTCGGCCCGCCCCGTCCCGGTGACCTGGAGCTGATCGCGGTGACCGGTGCCGCGCTGGGGGCCGCGATCGCCGCGTGCGTGCCGGGCGGGCGCCTGGGTGACATCGGCCACGCGGTGCACGCGGCGGGACGGGCGGCCGGGTACGGCATCCCCGAGGACTTCGGCGGTCACGGCATCGGCCGGGCCATGCACGAGGACCCGCACGTGCCCAACCGGGGACGTGCCGGGCGGGGCCTGGTGCTGCGGCCCGGCCTGGTGCTCGCGATCGAGCCGATGTTCGTCGCCGGGGGCGGTGACGGCTACCTGACCGCCCCCGACGGCTGGGCGCTGTCCAGCGTCGACGGCAGCCGGGCCGCGCACGTGGAGCACACGGTGGCCGTCACCGCCGACGGGCCGCGCGTGCTGACCCTGCCCTGAGGGCGCGGGTGTACGGCGTCGATGTCCGATCGATGTCGGCGGGGCCGGGCGGGCCCTCAGGTCAGGCCGGCGGCTCCCCCGCCGGTTGCCGTAGCGAGCGGGAGAGTCCGCCGGGGTCGTCTTCGGTTGACCGGCAAGGCCGTCATCGACGTGACCTCGCCGTCGGCGTGCCCCTGCCCGGCGCCCTGCCCGGCGTGGCGCAGGCGACGCTCAGCGGGCGGGTACGGCGGAGAAGTCCCCGAGCCCGTCTTCCAGGTCTTCGAAGCAGGCGGTCCGCTGGTCGAACTGGGTGTGATACAGCTGCGCGTAGCGGCCGCCGGCGGCCAGCAGCTCGGTGTGCGTGCCGCGCTCGGCGACGCGCCCGTTCTCGACGACCAGGATCAGGTCCGCGGTGCGGACCGTCGACAGCCGGTGGGCGATGACCAGTGCGGTCCGCCCGGCCAGCGCCTCGGCCAGGGCTTCTTGCACCGCGGCCTCGGAGGTGGAGTCCAGGTGCGCGGTGGCCTCGTCCAGCACCACCAGCCGCGGCCGGGCCAGCAGCAGCCTGGCGATGGTCAGCCGCTGGCGCTCACCGCCGGAGAGGCGGTAGCCGCGCTCGCCGACCACGGTGTCCAGGCCTTCGGGCAGCGCCGCGACCAGGTCGGCCAGCCGGGCGCGCCGCAGCACCTCCCACAGTTCCTCGGGTGCGGCGTCCGGCCGGGCCAGCAGCAGGTTGGCCCGGATCGAGTCGTGAAACAGGTGCCCGTCCTGGGTCACCATGCCCAGTGTCCGGCGGATCGAGGCCGCCGACAGCTCGCGCACGTCCACCCCCGACAGTCGTACCGCGCCGCTGTCGACGTCGTACAGGCGGGCCAGCAGCTGCGCGATGGTCGACTTGCCGGCTCCGGAGGATCCCACCAGCGCGACCAGTTGCCCGGCCTCGGCTCGGAAGGACACCTCGTGCAGCACCGCCTCGCCGCCGCGCGCGTCCAGGGCGGCGACCTCCTCCAGCGAGGCCAGTGACACCTTCTCGGCCGACGGGTAGGCGAAGCCGACCTGGTCGAACTCCACGCTCACCGGCCCCTCGGGCACCGCCTTGGCGTCCGGCCTGTCGGTGATGAGGGGTTTCAGGTCGAGGACCTCGAAGACCCGCTCGAAGCTGACCAGGGCGCTCATCACCTCCACCCGGGCGCCGGCCAGCGCCGTCAGCGGCGCGTACAGGCGGGTCAGCAGCAGTGCCAGCGCCACCACCGCGCCCGGCTCCAGCTGCCGGCTCAGCGCGTAGAAGCCGCCCAGGCCGTACACCAGGGCCAGGGCCAGCGCCGAGACCAGGGTGAGGGCGGTGACGAACACCGAGCGCACCATCGCGGTGCGCACCCCGATGTCGCGTACCCGCCGTGCCCGTGCCAGGAACTCGGCCGACTCCCTCTCGGGGCGGCCGAACAGCTTGACCAAGGTGGCGCCGGGCGCGGAGAAGCGCTCGGTCATCTGCGTGCTCATCGCCGCGTTGTGGTCGGCGGCCTCGCGTTCCAGCCGTGCCAGCCGGGCGCCGACGCGCCGGGCCGGCAGCACGAACACCGGCAGCAGCACCAGTGCCAGCGCGGTCAGCCGCCAGGAGATGCCGATCATCACCGCCAGGGTCAGGGTGAGGGTGACCAGGTTGCCCACGACCCCCGACAGGGTGTCGCTGAAGGCGCGCTGGGCGCCGATGACGTCGCTGTTCAACCGGCTGACCAGGGCGCCGGTGCGGGTGCGGGTGAAGAAGGCGACCGGCATGCGCTGCACGTGGTCGAAGACGGCGCCGCGCAGCCGCAGGATCAGTCCCTCGCCGATGTTCGCCGACATCCATCTGGTCACCAGGCCCAGCGCCGCCTCGGCCAGCGCGATCACCGCGATCAGCCCGGCGAGTCCTGCCACGACGCCCACCGCGGCGCCGGTGACGATCGCGTCGATCACCTGCCCGGCCAGCACCGGGGTGGCCACCGCCAGTACCGCCGAGACGACGCTCAGCAGCAGGAACCAGGCCAGCAGGGCGCGGTGCGGGCGGGCGAAGGCGGCGATGCGCCGCAGCGTGGCGGCCGAGAACGGCCGCCGGTCGCGCTGGGCGTTCATCGCGCCGTACAGCGAATGCCAGGCGGCCATTTCCATACTCATCACACACCACCGTGCTTCCTGGGTTCCTGGTTTTCCGCGCTCTTGGGGTGAGAACACCGGCGCGGCCACGGCACGACCCTAAAAGCTGAACTTAAGTTGAGGTCAAGGGCCGTGGTGTTCCGGGCGCTTTCGGCGACGCCCACCGCTCCCCCGGCGCACCGACCGGCCCCGCGCCCCCCTAGGCTGAAGACCGTTGTCCGATCCGCCCGGATACCCCCTTTCCGGATCACCCCTTTTGGGAGAGGTGTACTTCGCCGTGCCGACTCTGCCGCTCACCTTGCGTCTGTTCCGTTACGTGGCGTTCGCCGAGGCGTGTTCGTGGACGGGGTTGCTCATCGGCATGTACTTCAAGTATGTGGCCGCCACCGGCGATCTCGGGGTGAAGATCTTCGGGCCGGTGCACGGCGCCCTGTTCGTGCTCTACCTGGTCGCGCTGCTGGTCGCCGCCCGCCAGGCCCGCTGGAGCCTGGGCACACTCATCGTCGGCCTGGTGTGCGCGGTGCCGCCACTGGCCACGCTGTGGTTCGAGCGGCGGATGTTCGCCCGCCGCGAACCGGCCACCGCCTGACCCCTCCCGCCTGACCTCACAGGTCCAGGATGGCGCGGGTGGCCGCCCGGCAGCGCCGCGGATCGGCCAGCAGGTCGGCGCAGTCGCCGAACTGGTCGACCGACCCCACCGCAGGCAGCGCCCGCACCCGGGCGTCGGTGATGGCGCCGCTGAGGGCGTCGGCGAACCGGCCGGCGTCGATGACCTGGAAGGGCCGCCGGTGATACGCCCGCAGGCTCCCCTCCAGCGCCGGGCCCACCCCCATCCGGTTGTGCAGGGCCGCCACCCGCCGGTAGACCACCCCCAGATGCTCCTCACGCTCGCGCCACCCGGTGGCCGCCACCGCCGCCGACAGGGCCTCTGCCGGCTCGGCCGTACCCGACAGGCGCGCAAAGGCGCTGCCCAGCCATTTGGCGTACGGCGGGTAGCGGCGGCGCAGCAGCAGCACCAGGCGCATCAGATCGCGGGCCAGATCGGCGGTGACCAGCGCCGATCCCAGGTCGTCGCCGACCTCCCCGCACCGCCCGGGGAAGGCCTCCTGCTGAGCCAGGCGCCTCCACTGCCCGGCCAGCACGTAGCGCTCCAGATCCGGCGGGTACCAGCGCAGCGCGGCACGGACGCGTTCCAGGACATCCAGGCCGTCGTGGAAGACCTCCCCGCAGGTGACCTCCGCCAGTTTCTGCCAGGGGGTCGACAGCCAGTCCAGCATGCTCACCCCCCGCAGCGGGTCGAAGCCGAGCCGCCCGGTGAACCAGGCCGCCGCCTCACCGACCTGCACACCGTGCCCACCGGCACCGGTCACGGCGGTGGGATAGCCGCGGAAAACCTCCGGCAGCCCGCCGGCGACGGCGCGGCGGACCTGCTCGATCCGGTGCTCCTCGACGAAGAGGAGCACCCGGGGACCCCAGTCATGGTCGGTGGAGCGTTCGGTGTCGAACGCCAACACCTCGGAACCGGCGCCGATCAGCGCGGCACTGTGCGGCACCTCGGCCACGATCGGCCGCACGACCTGGGTGTAGAAAGTACGAGAAAGCTCCAGACCAGGTATGAAACCAGACATCATTTCGTCCACTCTGCCTGCCCAGACCTCGGCCCGCACCAGGTTTTCCCGCCCCTGCCCGGGGATCGGGTTCAGGCACCGTCCCAGGCACCGTCCAGGGCCGCGGCGGCCAGCGGGCGAAGGCGCAGGCCCAGCCGCCCGTACAGGGCGAGCGCGGTGTGGTTGGCGGTGTCGACCATCAGCGCGGCACGGCCGTGCGAGGTGAGCAGGTCGCCCAGCGCCAGGCGGCACACCGCCTCGCCGTACCCGGCGCCGCGGCGGCGCGCGGCGGTGGCGACCCCGGCGACGAAGCCCACCTGCGGGCAGGACCAGGCGTCGGCGGCCACCGCGACCAGGTCGCCGTCCTCGTCGCGCACGCCCGCCCAGCGGCGTACGCCGGCCACCCCTGGCGCCGCCCACGAGGAGGGTGCCGCGGCCGCGAGCAGGGCGCTCACCTCGCCCTCCTCCTTCGGGGCCAGCCACCGCGCCCGCCCCGGTCCCGCGTTGAGGACGGGGCTGAGCCGGTGGGTGTCCATCCACTCGAAGGTGCCCAGCAGGCGCAGCCTCGGTGAGCGGGCGGCCACCTGCCCTACCAGTGCCCGGGTGCCCACCACCCGGTAGGAGGGGCCGAGGCGCCCCAGCGCCCACTCCACCAGCGCGGCCACCTGCTCGGGCTCGCCGCACACCGTCAGGCGGTCGCGGCGGTTGAGATCGGGACAGGCCACCGCGACCGCCTCCCCCAGCGCCCAGGCCCGCACGCCCTGCACCATCCCCTGGGCACCCCACAGCACGAGCGGGTCGCCGGCGCAGGCGGCGGCCACCTCGGCCACCTCGCGCAGCACCCTCGGCGCGCGGCTCAGAGGATCGCCCCGGGCCGGTAGGCGGCCGCCTGCGGGTAGCGGGTCACGACCTCCTCCACGCGGGCCACGACCGCCGCCACCTGGGAGGTGGCCGCGCCGGTGAAGGAGATCGGCTCGCCCAGCAGGCCCTCCAGCGCCGCCCGGTCCAGCGGGAAGCGCTCGTCGGCCGCCAGGCGGGCGAGCAGTTCGTTGCCGCCGGCGCCCTCGCGCATGGCCAGCGCCGAGGCCACCGCGTGCTCCTTGATCAACTCATGGGCGCTCTCGCGGCCCAGCCCGGCCCGCACCGCGGCCATCAGCATCTTCGTGGTGGACAGGAACGGCAGGTAGCGCTCCAGCTCGGCGGCGATCACCGCGGGGAAGGCGCCGAACTCCCCCAGCACCGTCAACATGGTCTCCACCAGCCCGTCGAACGCGAAGAACGCGTCCGGCAGCGCCACCCGGCGCACCACCGAACACGAGACGTCGCCCTCGTTCCACTGGTCGCCCGCCAGTTCCCCGGCCATCGACGCATACCCCCGCAGGATCACCGTCAGCCCGTTGACCCGCTCACACGAGCGGGTGTTCATCTTGTGCGGCATCGCCGAGGAGCCGACCTGCCCCTGGGCGAACCCCTCGGTGACCAGCTCGTGCCCGGCCATCAGCCGGATCGTCTTGGCCAGCGAGGAGGGCGCCGCGGCCAGCTGCACCAGCGCGGTGAGCGCCTCGTAGTCCAGCGAGCGCGGATACACCTGTCCCACGCTGGTCAGCCGGTGGGCGAACCCCAGGTGCGCGGCCACCTCGTCCTCCAGCGCGGCCAGTTTGGCCGCGTCCCCGCCCAGCAGGTCCAACATGTCCTGGGCGGTGCCGACCGGCCCCTTGACGCCGCGCAGCGGGTAGCGGCCGATCAACTCCTCCAGCCGGGCGAACGCCACCAGCAGCTCGTCGGCGGCCGAGGCGAAACGCTTGCCCAGCGTCGTGGACTGCGCGGCTACGTTGTGCGAGCGCCCGGCCATCACCAGCGGTGAGTGCTCGGCCGCCAGCGCCGCCAGTCCCGCCAGCAGTGCCACGCACCGGTCTCGCACCAGCACCAGGCTGTCGCGGATCTGCAGCTGCTCGACGTTCTCGGTCAGGTCCCTGGAGGTCATGCCCTTGTGCACCTGCTCGTGCCCGGCCAGCGCGTTGAACTCCTCGATGCGGGCCTTGACGTCATGGCGGGTGACCCGCTCACGGGCGGCGATCGACTCCAGGTCGACGTGCTCGACGACCTTCTCGTAGTCGCCCACCGCCTCGGGCGGGACATCCACCCCCAGCCGTGCCTGCGCGGCCAGCACGGCCAGCCACAGGCGCCGCTCGGCCACCACCTTGTACTCAGAAGACCACAGGCGGGCCAGCTGCGGTGAGGCGTAGCGGGCGGCAAGGACATTGGGGATACGCGGCTTGGCAGTCACGTTGCGTCAGTATATTCCGCCCGCCCGGCCCGCCCCGCCCAGGGGTTCGGGCCGGGCGGGGGGGGGGGGTCAGGTACGGTAAAAGCCGGGCAT